>JBBQAU010000005.1:0-26709 GCA_038316685.1 Sphingomonadales bacterium | reverse complement strand
TGGCGATCGAGACCTTCCCCGATATTATCCGAACGCTTGGCAATGTAACCATGGATTTGGCGATCACCCGCACGTTGTCGATCCGGGCGGGCGATGTTGGGATCAGTGACGAAGATTTGTTGATCCACGGGCAGCAAGCATCATCGGTTACAGGCTTGGCGATGGGCCCGAAATAGCAGCAGCGGGCACTGGCTGCATGCCGATGGCGGGCCAACTCGACATCGGCTTTGCGCACGATTAACCGCTCGGGCGCGGTTTTCTGCGTCGGCCGATCAACGCGCGCGCCGATCCGCACAAAGGCGCTTGCCGATTGAATGACCGGCCCTCATCCGCAGAAAATTTTGCGGCGATTACGACAATGTTGCGCCTGCTCTGTCGCTCATTGGCACCGGTTCATTCCCTTAGCCGTTTATATCGAGCCTTGTCGCGCTGCTACAGGCAGCGCCTGCGGCACGCGCAATGACTTTGATCAGGACCCATGGGGCAAGGGAGAACCATGCCGCAATGTCGATTCTCACCCGACCCAGCGCCAGATGCCTGCGGCGATTCCGGCCACCGGGATATGCGCCCAGGTTGCGGCGAGCCAGACGATCACCCCACCGGCAATATCATGCGGGCGAAAGCCGCCAAATCGCGCGCGGCCGCCTGCAATCGCGGCAAAGGGAAGATACGAGGTATGCGATTGCCAGCTGCGCCAGAATGCAGGTTGAAGCGCGGCTTTCTTTTGATCCTGCAGCGCCGCGCCAACGAGCGCCAGAATGATGATGGCAGCCGAAACGATGATGTTCGCCGCGATTGGAAAGACGAGAATGTGGCTCAATCCCCACAGCGCAAAGGACCACATCATCGGGTGACGGGTAATGGCAAAGGCACCGCGCGCCTCCTTGGGTGCCGGACGTTCAGGCCCGGGCATCGCCGGATTGCCGATCACCGACCCGAGCAGCAAAATGCTCGCAACCAGCATGATGAGCGTCGCCACGGCCCACAGCCCATCGCCGACTTCCCATAACGGTGCGGTCAGCGGCGTTGCCTTATACGCGTTTGACATCCAGCCGAGTGTGGCAAAGGCGACAAGCGCATAGACAATGGTAAAGCCGCCCGTCCCCAGCCTGCCGACCAAAGGCGCGCGTAAAGGGTGCGACAGCAAGAAATGCGTGCCGACAAACGACGCGGCAGCGACTGTCAGCGTGGTTGTCTCGTCCATGATCGTCATCCCCTATGAAAGCAGCCCCGCCAGGATCAGGCGGGACTACGTTCATCATCATCATTCAGCGTCGAAAGATGCATCCGCCTGGTCACGATCGGTGACAGAACCAGGACAACAGCAGCAACGCCAATCGTTATCCATCCAATTGTCGAATAAATTGCGAGCGTCGCTTCCTGCGTCGCAGTGCCGGTTTCGCCGCCGGTCGCCTCGCCAATCTTGCCCGCCACAAAATTGCCGACCGCCGTCATATAGAACCACGCGCCCATGATCAGGCTGGCAAGCTGCCTGGGTGCAAGCCGGTTCATCGCCGAAAGGCCGACGGGTGACAGGCATAATTCGCCGGTTGTCTGGAAGAAGTAGATCAGGAACACGAACAGCACAGGCGTCGCGATGCCAACTCCAACGCTTTGTGCGCCCCACACGAACAGCAGAAACGAAAACCCGACCTGGAGCAGCGCCAGCCCGAATTTCGCGGGTGCCGACGGCTCTAACCCACGCTTGCCGAGCGCGACCCAAAGCCACGCAAAGACAGGGCCGAGCAGCACGATGTAGATCGGGTTTATCGACTGGAACAACGATGCAGGCACCCCGGCCCGATCGACAAAGCGATCCGTGTAGAGATTGAGCGAGCCGCCCGCCTGCTCGAACAGCCCCCAGAACACCGGGTTCAAGGAGATCAGGAACAGCACAACCAACATCCGGTCGCGCGCTTGCGGTTCAAGCTTGAGCGAAACCCGCAGCACGTAAAGCAGCAAGGTCACACCCGATGCCAGTAACAGCCACTGGATCACCTGCTGATATTGGATAAGTGCCCAGATGACGAAGACCGATGCGACGCCGATCAGATAGATCAGCCATTCAAGCTTGATACCCGCAACTGTGCTGGTCAGGCGAAGCGGGTCGGGTGCCTCGCCCTTGCCGAGCAGCAAGGGCTTGCCCAGAACGAACACCACCAGGCCAAGCAACATGCCAACGCCTGCAGCACCAAAACCATAGCGCCAGCCATAGGTTTCTCCAAGCCAGCCCGCCAGGATTGTGCCGATTGCCGCACCCACATTGATGCCCACATAAAAGATCGTGTAAGCGCCATCGCGGCGAATATCGGTGCGCGGATACAGCTGGCCAACGATCACCGATATATTGGCCTTCAAAAAACCAGAACCGACGATAATGAAGCTGAGCGCCATCCAAAATATGTTGATTGTCGCGTCGGCCTGCCCGCCAGTGCCCTCAAATGCCATCAAACAGTGGCCCATAGTGAGCAATAGCGCGCCGAACACCACGGCTTTGCGCTGGCCCAAATACCGATCGGCCAGGTAACCGCCCAGCACCGGAGTGATGTAAACCAGACTGGTATAGGCGCCATAGATAAGGTTGGCTGAGCCATCACCGAACAGCCAATGCTTCGTGAGATAAAAAATGAGCAGGGCGCGCATGCCGTAATAAGAAAAACGTTCCCACATTTCGGCAAAGAACAGAACATACAGACCCTTGGGGTGACCGGCGAATTCAGCACCTGGGCGCGTCGCGATCATCCCACCAAGACCAAGCAGCAAAATCAGAAAACCAAGCGCGATTGCTGGAATCGTGTCCACGCATTACCCTTTTTTGAAAATGATCGCGTGCTGATGCCAGTCGACCATCAATTACCATCAGAAGCGTAGCGGCCAAAATCGCGATGCCAAGCAATAATGTAATGTATCCCTGGCAACGTGACGGGTTGTCGCACGGTCATTCCGGGCCTAACGGCGTTGACGATGTTTAACGATATCAGCAGCCCCGCCCGCTACCTCGCCACCCGTCGATCGGGCAAACCGCGCGACATGATCGCGCCGGGGCCTGATGCCGATCAGCTCGCCAACATCCTGCAGACGGCTGCACGGACGCCGGATCATGGCAAGCTTTTCCCTTGGCGATTTGTGATCGTGCCGCACGAGGCGCGCACTGCGCTCGCCGGGTTGATCACCGGTGCCTATCGTGCGGAAAAACCACAGGCAGCCCGGTTGGAAATCGAGGCGATGGAGACATTTGCCCGGCAGGCCCCAGCACTTGTCATCGTGCTGTCGAGCCCGCGCACCGCGAGCCATATCCCGGTGTGGGAACAGGAATTGTCAGCAGGCGCGGTCTGCATGAATTTGCTCCACGCGGTCCACGCGCATGGCTTTGTCGGCAAGTGGCTGACCGGATGGGCGGCCTATTCCGAAGCCGTTCGCGATAGTTTTGGCGCAGCACCAGAGCGCATTGCCGGTTTTTTCTTTATTGGTTCCCCCACCAAAAATGAACTGGAAGAGCGGCCCCGCCCCGAAATGGGAAATATCGTCTCGACCTGGCTGGGGTGAGGGGGCTGGACCTGTGCAGCAATTGCTGTATTAAGGCACCATGACAGCCCTGAATAACGAAGACAGCCCGGTTTACATCAAGCTGCGCCAAACAATTGCGGCAGCGGTGTTGCGGGGCGATTTTCGTGCTGGCGACCAACTGCCTTCGGTGCGCGCGCTTGCGGCAGAACATGGTGCCAATCCGTTGACCGTCGCTAAGGCCTATCAGCGTTTTCAGGATGATGGCTATGTCGAAGTGCGGCGCGGCGTGGGCATGTTCGTCCTCCCTGGCGCTGCCGAAAAGCTGCGCGTGGCGGAACGCGAGCATTTCGTCGCCACCGTCTGGCCGCGCATTCGTGAACATATTGGCTTGCTCGGCCTGAATACCACTGAATTGCTGGAAGGCGTTCCGGCCTAATTCGGCCTGCTGCATTGGGCCAGCTGCATTGGGCCAGCTGTTTTTCGGGCGCTTAACTCAGGCCGCAAACGCCGCTGGTTCCAGCGCGTAAAGCAATTCTGCACTTGCCATCGCCGCTGCTTTCAGCCCCATCGCCTCGGGAACAATCTGTTCGACATAAAAGCGCGCGACCGCGGCCTTCATTTGCAGGAACGCAGGGTCGCCCGCAGCTGTCATGGCAATCCGCCCCTGCCGCTCCATCAGCCAGCCACACACCGCCGTCGACAGCATCGTGAGGAAAGGATAGCTCGCCGCCAGCCGATCATCGACGTCCACCGTCAGCAAGCGCCGCGCAACCTCCTCGCAAGCGTCGATCAACCCGCGCAGGCCGCTGTTCTGCGCCTCGGCCCGCATGTCAGCGATCAATGCGTTCAGAACGCCGCCATTATCCATGCTGAGCTTGCGCCCGACCAGATCGGCGGCCTGAATGCCATTGGTGCCTTCATAGATTGGCGTAATGCGCGCATCGCGGAAAAACTGGGCAACGCCGGTTTCCTCGATATAGCCCATGCCGCCATGCACCTGGATGGCAAGCGAGCTGACCTCACAGCCAATATCGGTGCCGTGCGCCTTGGCAAGCGGTGTGAGCAGATCAAGCCGCTTTTGCGCATCCGTATCACCCAGCGTTGATCGATCAACGTGCGATGCGGCGAGATAAACCAGCGCGCGCGCCGCCTGCGTTTGCGCCTTCATCCGCATCAGCATCCGGCGGACATCGGGATGCTCGATAATCGCCACAGGATCTTGGCCACCGCCAGCCCGCGCCGACTGGACGCGATCACGCGCATAGGCAATTGCCGTCTGCGTCGCGCGTTCTGCCACCTGCACCCCTTGCAGCCCGACGTTCAGCCGCGCATTGTTCATCATCGTAAACATGCCGCGCATACCGCCCAGCTCCGCGCCGATCAATTCACCAACGCAATCGCCATTGTCGCCAAAGGACAAGACGCATGTGGGTGAGGCATGCAGGCCCATCTTATGCTCAATCGACACGACGCGGACATCATTGAAAGCGTCGGGATTGCCCGCTGAATCAAGCCGGTATTTCGGCACGAGAAACAACGACAGCCCCTTGGTACCTGGGGGTGCATCAGGCGTGCGCGCCAGCACGAGGTGGATGATGTTCCCCGCCATGTCGTGATCGCCAAACGAGATATAGATTTTGGTGCCGGTGATTGACCATTTGCCATCGGCGAGCGGCTCGGCCTTGGCGCGGACGGCACCGACGTCGGAACCCGCCTGCGGTTCGGTGAGGTTCATCGTCCCGGTCCATTCGCCCGTTGCGAGTTTGGGCAGATACAGCGCCTGCTGCTCAGCCGATCCGTGATGCGACAGCGCCTCAATCGCGCCGACCGTCAGCGTCGGGCAAAGCGCGAAACCCAGATTGGCTGCCCCCAGTGTTTCCAGCACCGCTGTCTGGATGATAAACGGCATGCCTTGGCCGCCGAACGCCTGTTGCACGCCAATGGTGCCCCAGCCGCCATCGACATAGGCCTTATAGGCATCGCCAAAGCCCGGGGGCATTGTGACGCCATCGGGCGACCATTTGGCACCGACTGTATCGCCGATCCGGCTGAGTGGTGCCCATTCGCCCTCGGCAAGCGCGCCCACACCCTCCAAAACAGCATCGACAACATCGCTTGATGTCGAGGCAAATCGCTCGGTCCTGGAAAGCTCGTCGATCTTGACGATATGATCGAGCACGAAACGTTGTTCGGTGACGGCGGGGGTGAACACAGGGCGACCTCTCTTGTTCTGACGTGCGCCGCGCTATAGCCCGACGGAATGAACGCGCCAAATACCGCCTTTGTGACACAGACCTTACGCTACAGCGAGGACGCGATTGCCGCAGCCGCCGCGCTCATCAAAGCAGGCGGGATTGTCGCGGTGCCAACCGAGACTGTCTATGGCCTTGCCGCCGATGCCACTGATCCGCTGGCCGTCGCAGCAATTTATGCCGCAAAGGGCCGGCCGAGTTACAATCCATTGATCGTGCATGTGCTTGATTTGGCAGCAGCCGAGGCGATTGCCGTGTTTGATGCCGGTGCCCGCGCGCTCGCGCAGGCTTTTTGGCCGGGGCCATTGACGCTGGTGCTACCGCTTCGGCCCGAAGCGCAAATAGCTGGCCTGACAAGCGCCGACCTTGGCACAATAGCCTTAAGGGTGCCCGCCCACCGCGCAATGCGCGCCCTGTTGACGGCGTCCGGCAAGCCGCTTGCCGCACCTTCCGCCAATGCAAGCGGAGCGATCAGCCCGACTCGGGCAGAGCATGTGTTGACCAGCCTTGGCGGGCGCATTCCGATGATTATCGATGACGGCCCTACCAACGCAGGGATCGAATCGACGATCATGATGGCAGGTCAAATCCTGCGGCCGGGACCGGTTACAGCAGGCATGATTGAGGCCGTGATTGGGAAGCAGGCCGATCTGACGCGCGCAGACATTGCATGCGCTATTGTCGCCCCTGGTCAGCTCGCCAGCCATTATGCCCCCACCAAGCCGCTACGGCTAAACGCCATCACCGCAGACGCGGATGAATGGCTGATCGGCTTTGGAGAAGTTTCAGGCGATGATACGCTGTCTGCAACCGGCGACCTGACCGAGGCGGCAGCACGCCTTTTCGACGCCATCCACCGCGCCGATGCCAGCGACAGGCCTGCCATTGCCGTTGCCCCAGTGTCCGGCGAAGGGATCGGCGCTGCGATCAATGATCGGTTGCTCCGCGCCGCAAATTGACTTTGCGTCTTCATCGAGCATGTACATACTGCGTTCAGTAATGATTTTGCTCGGGAGCGGGGAATGACGAACGCACAGCGCGGCTTGGCTGAAGGAATCGGCACCTTCTGGCTCGTTTTTGGCGGCTGCGGCAGCGCTGTATTCGCCGCCGCCTTCCCCGATGTTGGGATCGGGCTGGCGGGTGTGTCGCTCGCCTTTGGCCTGACCGTGCTGACAATGGCCTATTCCATCGGTCCTATCTCCGGCTGCCACCTCAACCCTGCGGTTACCTTTGGACTTTGGGCCGGTGGACGCTTTGCCGCGCGCGACATCCCGCTTTATATCGGTGCCCAGGTCGTCGGGGCGATCATTGCCGCCTATCTGCTGTTTTTCATCGCCAGCGGCAATCCCGACTATTCCCTCACAACCAATGGCCTGGCCGCCAATGGCTTTGCCGAGCATTCACCGGGTCGTTATTCCATGCTCGCCGGTTTTGTGATTGAGCTCGTGCTGACTGGCATGTTCCTGTTTGTCATTATGGGGGCGACCGATGCACGGGCACCCGCTGGATTTGCGCCAATCGCAATCGGCTTATGCCTGACGCTCATTCACCTGATCAGCATCCCGGTGACCAATACCTCGGTCAATCCGGCGCGCAGCACCGGTCCTGCGATCATCGTCGGTGGTTGGGCCATCCAGCAGCTCTGGCTGTTCTGGCTGGCCCCGGTTCTGGGCGGCATGATGGGTGGGCTTGGCTATAAGGCGCTTGCTGGCTCAAACCCATAGCGCAACGGTTCAACCGGGCGCAGCGAGCCTCCGACCCATTTTTTGCTTACCCGACCGCCTGCGCCGACTTTGACCGGGTGGCAAAGCTTTTGCGCAGCTTGTTGAGCTTGGGCGGGATGACGGCGAGGCAATAGGGATTGCGTCGGCCATCGCCGTTCCAATATTCCTGGTGATAATCTTCAGCGACATACCAGGTGCTGAGGGGTTCGATGGTGGTCACGATCGGGGCGGGCCAGCCAGCGGCCGCCCGAATGATCGCCGCCTTTGCCTCGTCGCGTTGTGCATCTGAGTGCGGGAAGATCGCCGAGCGATATTGCGTGCCGACATCATTGCCCTGACGGTTGAGCGTGGTCGGATCATGCGTTGCAAAGAACATGTCGAGCAAATCGCCATAACGCAGCTGATCAGCGTCAAACGTGATCCGGATCGCTTCGGCATGGCCGGTATCGCCATCACAGACCTGGCGATAGGTCGGGTTGAGGACCGAACCACCGATATAGCCGCTTTCGACCTTCTCAACGCCGATCACGTCGTTGAACACCGCTTCGGTGCACCAAAAGCACCCGCCCGCAAAAGTCGCTGTCTCGCTCGTCATCATTGGCTCCTTAACATCTTGGCTCATAGATAGGCACAGGCTCGCCCCATGCAATCAGCGTTGCTAAGGAAGCCAGTCTCATTTCGGGGGTAGATCGCATGCAAGGATCGGTGCTCGTTACAGGCGGGGCGGGATATATCGGCAGTCACGCAGTCCTCGCCCTGCTCGACAGCGGGCGCAAGGTCGTCGTTGTCGATAACCTGGTGACGGGGTTTGCCTGGGCCGTTGATCCGCGCGCGACGCTGGTCGTTGCCAGTATCGAGGACGATGCCGTCGTCCGCGGTGCCATGCGCGATCATGATGTCCGCGCGGTGATGCATTTCGCCGGTTCCGTCGTGGTCCCCGAATCGGTCACTGATCCGCTCAAATACTATCGCAACAATACGGTGGCCAGCCGGGCGCTGATCGAAAGCGCCGTTGCTTGCCGCGTGCCGCATTTCATCTTTTCCTCAACCGCTGCGACTTATGGGATTCCTGAGATCGTCCCCGTCACCGAGGATAGCGCCACTCGCCCGATCAATCCGTACGGCATGTCAAAGCTGATGACCGAGACGATGCTGAAAGACGTGGCCGCCGCCCACCCGATCAATTTTTGTGCGCTGCGCTATTTCAACGTCGCAGGGGCGGACCCACAGGGGCGGTCGGGCCAATCAACCGCCGGGGCAACGCACCTCATCAAGGTCGCGGTTGAGGCAGCGACGGGCAAACGGGCGGGCGTAGCGATCTTTGGCACCGATTTTGTTACGCCCGACGGCACCGGCGTTCGCGATTATATCCACGTCAGTGACCTTGCCGCCGCACACGTCCACGCGCTGGAGCTTTTGTGCAAAGACCCCGCCCGGAGCCACATCATGAATGCAGGGTATGGCCGGGGTTATTCGGTGAGCGATGTGCTTGATGCGGTTGATCGCGTGACCAATCACAAGATTGAACGGCGCTATGAAGGCAGGCGCGCCGGTGATCCCGACGCGCTGATTGCCGACAATAGTCTCATTCTCGCTACCCTCCCCTGGCGTCCGCAGCTCGACGACCTCGACCTGATCGTCACGCACGCGCTCGCCTGGGAAAGGGCGCTTGCCGAACGGGCGGCCTAAAGCCCGAAACGCACCGTCAGCCGAACGTCGCGTCCGGCAAGCGGTGCAAAATCCTTCAGGAAGCTTGCATGACGGCGCGCCGTCACGTCGAACAGATTATTGGCGCTCAACGTCAATGTGGTGCGCGATGTGTTGAACGGCTGAAGCGCGATGGAGGCATTGAACAGCGTATAATCGCGCGTAGGCGTTTCAAACTGAGCGATTCGCCGCTGCTCAAAGACATGCTCGACTTCGGCACGCGCCGTCACCCGGTCTGATTGCGCCTCAATCCCGCCGAGCAACCGGCCAGCCGGAATACGCGGCACCGGTTCGTTCCGGCCTTGCGTTGCCTGGACATAATCCCCCAGGCCATCGAGATTGATTGCATATCGGCCAATCTGAGCGAGCCGGACCGACCCTTCAATTTCAAAACCAAAATAGCGCGCGCTGCCTTGCTGATACTGGAAACAGGGCAGATCAACATCGCGCCCCGATGGCGCAGCGGCTAGCTCGCAGACCGCCTGGGCCACCTGGTTTTCCGAAATATAGTTGGAAAAGGAGTTGTAGTAAGCGGAAGCATCCAGGCTGTAGCCTTCGCCATGCGCATGCAGTGTCGCCTCTAGCCCCCAGGATTGTTCGAGCCGGAAATTGGGATTGCCAAGTTCATACGCCTGGGTGCCGACGTGCGCCCCGTTTGAGAACAGCTCTTCGGTACCCGGCGCGCGTTCAGTCCGCGACAGATTGAGACCGACCCTCACGTCCGGCGCAATTCCATAAGAGGCACCAAGCGAACCTGATAAGGCTCCGAAGTTCCGCTCTCCGCCGAAAAAGCGCAAATCGCCAAGTATCGTCTTTGCGCTTTGGCTGGTCCATTCGTAACGGGCACCCGCTTCTGCCTTGAACGCGCCCGATTCAAATTGCTGGAGCGTGAAGACACCCACTTGGCTGGTCGTGTTGCGCGGCAGAAACGCCTCATCGCCGACAACATTGAAGTCCCGGTTAAAATACTGGACGCCGCTTGCACCCTGCCAACCATCGCGCTTGGTTTGAATCAGCTCGACGCGACCCTCAATACCCTTGCTCGAAAATTCTGTCTCGATATCGCCATCAGGCTTGATCTCTAAATGCCGATAGGCGGCATAGGCGCCGCGAAAACGGATGCTTTCAAGAATGCCGCCACCCGTCTGCACATCGCCGCGCAGATCAATCCTGTCCTGCACCACATCAAGTCGCGGTGATTCCTCCCCCTGCCCAAGCTGCGTCGCATACCGGATCGGCACACCATACAGGCTGGAATAATGGCCGTAGGAAATGCCCAAATTGGACTGATCGGTGATCAGCGCGACGCCGACGCCGGCGGTCCAGGTTTCACTGGCGGTATTGGGCAACCGCCCGCGGATCGCCGCGTTCGCTGCGAAGTTGACGTCGTTGCCAATGGCCCCTGGTAGTCGGCTCGTCGCCAGCGCCTCTGCACGCCGCTCGGGCGTCAGCGCGAAGCCTGGAATCCGCAGATCGCCGGTCTTCAGGTATGACCCGTCTGCATGAAACACCAATGTGTCGGTGAGCTTGACATCGGCGGAGCCGCCACCGCTATATTCGCTAGCCGCGCTGCCATAAGTCCCAATGCCATTCAGTCGATAGCCATTTTCGGGCACAGAACGCGGAATCCGGCTATCAATAACATTGACGACCCCGCCGATTGCAGACGATCCGAACAGCAACACCGCCGGACCGCGCAAAACCTCGATCCGCTCGGCGATTAACGGGTTGATGACCACGGCATGATCGACCGATGCAGTCGACGCATCGATTGAGCCAATCCCGTCGAGCAGCACCCGGACGCGATCACCCTGAAAACCGCGCAGAATCGGCCGTGAAGCGTTCGGACCGAAGTAAGTTGCCGACACACCCGGCAATCGCGCGAGCATTTCGCCAATCGTCGGTTGCAATAGCCGGGTGAGCTTCTCGCCGGTGAGCACAGATGTGCCTGACAATACATCGGCTTCGCTGCGCGGGATCGGCGCGGTGATGATGATATCGGTCGAGCGGTCCTGGCTATCAAGCGGCGCGGGGGGCGCGGGGGCCGCTGGGGCGGGGATTGGAACGGCTGACTTGCCGTGTGCAGTGCCACTTGCCACTGCCATGATTGCCACCCCGGACATCCAGATCGATCGAACCATTGTTTCATCACCTCAATAAATTTGTGCAGACCGCGCTATAAGGTAATGGTATAAAGTATCAAGATGCTTTGTCGCTTCCTTCGCGGCTATCACCCATGCTAGCCGGATCGTGTATCAAAAGAAGGTCGCGGCCATGCCCCGCTTGCGCTCATTGCTTTTCGTTCCCGGCGACCGACCGGACAGAATGCGCAAAGCCGCACTCACAGGGGCTGATGCCCTGATCCTCGATCTCGAAGATGCCGTCACGCGCGCCGCCAAGCCGCTCGCGCGCGCTGCCATCGGCAGCTTCCTTGCCGAACCGAGGACCTGTTTGATGTTCGTGCGCGTCAACCCGCTCGACTCCGGGATGATCGCTGATGATCTCGCCTCGGTCCTTCCCGCGCGGCCTGACGGCATTGTGCTCCCCAAGGCTGAGGGTGGCCACTCGCTCGCCGCGATCGATGGGATGCTTGCAGGCGCTGTCATGATCCTGCCCATCGCAAGCGAGACCCCTGCGTCGATCTTTGGCCTTGGCAACTATGGCAATGTCACGCGCCGCCTCGTTGGCCTGACCTGGGGGGCAGAGGATCTGCCTGCCGCCATTGGCGCGACCAGCGCGCGCGAAGCTGACGGCAGCTATACCGCGCCCTATCAATTGGCGCGTTCACTCACCCTGTTTGGCGCGCATGCTGCCGGCGTCCCGGCTATCGAGACGGTCTATCCCGATTTTCGCGATCTTGACGGACTGGCCCGCTATGCCGCGCGCGGCCGGCGCGACGGATTTTCGGGGATGATGGCGATCCACCCTGATCAAATAGCCGTCATCAACCAGGCCTTCACGCCGACTAGCGAGGAGATTATCAACGCCCAGGCCATCGTTGATCTTTTTGCGGCCAATCCAGAGGCCGGTGCGCTCAGCCTGAATGGCAAAATGGTCGATGCACCGCATTTGAAAGCGGCGGAGCGGCTTCTCGCCCAAACCGGGTGAGCGGCAGCGGGAGATGTCCATATGGTGGGCCCGTCGGGATTCGAACCCGAGACCTACAGATTAAAAGTCCGTTGCTCTACCGACTGAGCTACGGGCCCCGACCAATGCCGGACCATCGCAAGACGCGTCCGTTAGGGGGGTGAGGGCGAACGGTCAACCACGCAACCGGTGGTGGAGTTGCCGAATCGTCAGGCCAGTGACAGAGTCGCGCCAGTCTGGTGCCACCCGCATCAGCGGCTCCAGCACGAATTGGCGCTGCCGGAATGCCGGATGCGGCACGGTCACTTGCCGGTCTGACCATGCCCCTTGCGACCATAGGATGATATCGAGATCAAGCACCCGGCTGCCCCAACGCTGGCCGCGTCGTCTTCCAAATGCGCGTTCAATCGCCTTGAGCCGCGCAAGCAGGACGGGGGGTGTTTCAGGCGTTGTGATAACGGCAGCGGCATTGGCGTAACGGCGACTTGTGGGGCCAAGCGGCGGGGTCATCATCACCGGCGACACCGCAATGACATCGCCAAGCAGCAAAAGCGCCGCTGTTACTTCTTGCGCGGGACGCCCGTGTCGCCCCGACCGGTTCGATCCCAGCGCAATGACATAAAGGGACGCAGCGCTTGGCAGTCTCATAAGCGCGGCCTATCGAACATGGATGACATCGCCAAGCCCGATCCCTGCCACAGAACCCGCCCGTGATTGCCCAGACTGCCCCCGACTGGTCGCGTTCAGGCACGAATTGCGGACCGAATATCCTGACTGGTGGAACGCCCCGGTCCCGGCTTTCGGCGATCCCGATGCGTGGCTCGCAATCATTGGCCTTGCGCCGGGCAAACATGGCGCAAACCGAACAGGCAGGCCCTTTACCGGTGATTTTGCAGGCGATCTGTTGTTCGGAACGCTCGCCAAATTCGGTTTTACAGACGGAATTTATGCGGGGGCCGCCGATGACGGTCTGACACTGAGCGGAGCGATCATCGTCAACGCGGTCAAATGCCTGCCGCCCGCCAACAAACCAACTTCCGCCGAAATCCATGCCTGTCGCCCCTTTCTGGCGGGGCAGGTGGCGGCGCTGCCCAAGGTGCGCGTCGTCATCGCGCTTGGCCAGATTGCGCATCAGTCGGCTGTCAAAGTGTTGGGCGGCAGGCTGCCCAAGGCGCGCTTTGGGCATCTGGCCGAACACCGGATGCCCGGTGGCCGCATCCTGATCGATAGCTATCACTGCTCGCGCTACAACCAGAATACCGGGCGATTAACGACGGCAATGTTTGAGGCGGTGTTTGAGCGGGCGACGGCGTTGGGCCGCGAAGGCTAAACGACCCTGCTCAGCCGGACATCGACTTCCCGATCGACATACAGCCATTCTTCAAACTCGCGCAGCCGGACCAGAATCGCATCAAACCGCGCTTATTCGTCGGGCGCGAGTTCGAACCAGGTCGGGCAATCGAAACGCTCCGCTAAATTGCGCGAGTGGTAAAGCTTGCGCGCGACCGCGGGCGTGCCGTTATAGCGGCAATCGGTGCCGCTGTCCGTCAGATATCCTCCACCAGCCGTCCGTAAAGCTCCGGGCGACGATCCCGGAAAAAACCAAAGGCCGCGCGGTTCTTTGCCACCTCGTCCAGATCGAACGTCGCCACCAGCACGCCGTTTTCTGCCGCGCCAAATTCCGTCACGAGATCGCCGCGTTCATTGGTGATGAAGCTGTGGCCGTAAAAGGTCTGTGCCCCCTCAGTCCCGATCCGGTTGCTGGCAACCACTGGCACCACATTCGATACCGCATGCCCCACCATCGCGCGCCGCCACAGCCGTGAAGTATCGAGTTCTTCGGCCTCGGGTTCATCGCCGATCGCGGTCGGGAACATCAAAATGTCCGCCCCCATCAGCATCAACGCGCGGGCAGTTTCGGGATACCATTGGTCCCAGCAGATACCCACGCCAACGGTGCCATATTTGGTTGGCCAGACTTTAAAGCCGCTATTGCCGGGGCGAAAATAGAATTTTTCTTCATAGCCCGGACCGTCCGGGATATGGCTCTTGCGATAAACGCCCATGATCGCGCCCGCGTCATCGATCATCGCGAGCGAATTATAATAATGCTGGCCATCGCGCTCATAAAAGCTGGTCGGGATATAAACCTGCAACTCGGCGGCGAGCGACTGCATTGCCACGACGCCTGGATGCTCGGCGGCAGGTCGCGCGGTCGCGAACCAGTCGAGCGTTTCGCGCTGGCAGAAATAAGGCCCCGAAAACAATTCGGGCGGCAGGATGATTTTCGCGCCGTGCTGCGCCGCCTCGCGGACATGCGCCTCGACGACCGCGATGTTTTCAGCCTCGGTGCCGCCCAAGGCGCATTGAATGGCAGCGACAATGATCTTCTTGGTCATGCGGGCCCTTTATGTCAGGCTGGGATTTGTTGGCTGATGCAGTGGAAGCTGCCGCCCCCTGTCAAGATATGATCGGCGCGCAACCCCACAACCTCCCGTCCCGGAAAGAGCGCGGCAAAGGCATCGACCGCCGCTGCATCATTGGGCGCGCCATATTGCGGCACGATGACGCGAGCGTTGCCGATATAGAAATTCATATAGCTTGCCGGGACAATATCTTCTGCGTGATTCATGATCCGCCCGGGCGACGGCACGCGGACAAGCTCGACCCCTGCTGCGACAACGCGTTCAGCCGCCTGCTGATAGATCCGCCAATTCGGGTCATTCTCTGCCGCCTCGGGCACCGCGAGCACACCCGGCGCTACAAACCGCGCAAGATTATCGACATGACCGTCGGTATGATCGTTGAGCAATCCCTCCCCCAGCCAGATCACATCGACAAAGCCAAGATCATCATGCAGCCGCTGCGTGATATCGGCGCGCGACAGCGCCGGGTTGCGATTATGGTTGAGCAGGCATTGTTCGGTGGTCACGACCAAGCCCGTGCCATCGCCGTCAATCGCGCCACCTTCCAGCACCCAATCGCACGCCTCAACGGCAAAGCCCTTCGCCTCGGCGAGGCGGCGGCCAATGTCTTCGTCGCCGGGCAGATCATATTTATCGCCCCAGCCGTTAAAGCAGAAATCGCGCGCGTCTTTTGCCGAAACCATGATCGCGGCGGTGTCACGCAGCCAGATATCGCCAAATGGCTCGACAACCAGGTCGGTCAGGGGGGCAATCGCCCGCGCCGCCTCTGCTGCTTCACCGTCGGCAGCGACCAGGATCACGCGCTCTCCGCGCCCACCGGCATGCACTGCGTCCGCAAAGGCCGCCACTTCGGCGCGGGCCGGCTCGATATCATCCAGCCATAGCTCAGGATGGCTGGGAAAGCCGATCCAGACCGCCTTGTGCAGCGCCCATTCGGCCGGTTGGATCAGCCTGCTCACCGTCGCTTGCTCCGCTATTTGGCCGAGTCGCGCGATTTGTCCCGGATCGCGCGGAATTCGGCAGTCGTGGTCCAATTGGGCCAGGCCGAACCCTCAGCCAGTTCGCGCCCGATGCCATAATACATCGTCAAATCCTGGACCGCGCCTGCCCAGTCCCACGCCGCATTATATTCATCCTGCGGCTTATGATAGCGATTGGTGGTGTAATCCTCGGCTGCGGCATGGCCCGCCATTGTCCCGCCCACCACCAGATCCTCGCCACTGCCGGCAGCGACCATCGGCACCCCGAGCCGCGCCATGCTGAAATGGTCTGAACGGTAATAATAACCTTTTTCGGGGGAAGCCTCAGGCGTGATCATGCGCCCGCCCTTCGCCGCCCAGCGCGTCACGACCGCATCAAGTTCTGATTTACCGACGCCCACAATCACGACATCCTTTGTCGCGCCGAGCACATTCAGGCCGTCCATATTCACGCCGCCCACGGTATCGCTCAGCGGATAGAGCGGATGTTCAGCATAATATTGCGACCCGAGCAGACCTGATTCTTCCGCCGTCACGGACAGAAACACCTGGCTGCGCGCCGCAGCACCAGCCTTGGCGTTCATTTCCGCAAGCGCAATCAGCGCCCCCACACCGCTGGCATTATCAAGCGCACCATTACAGATGCCGTCACCCTTTACCGGCGTACAGTGGCCCAAATGGTCCCAATGCGCCGAATAAAGGACATACTCCTTTGGGCGCTGCTTGCCCGGCAAAATGCCGACCACATTTTTTGACGCCTGACGCCGGATGCTATTTTCCATCGTCAACGACATCTTCATGCCCAGTGGCATTGACTTAAAGCCAGCCTGCTTTGCCGCCAGCCGGGCGCTATCAAAATCCAGTCCGGCATTGGCAAAGACGCGCGCGGCGCTTGGCCCTGTTATCCAGCCGATCGCCGCACTTTCATCAGCATGGTTATCGGCGGCATCAAGATTAAGCCTTGGCTTGGCCCAGGAGGAGAGCACCACGTCCCAGGGATAAGCGGCGGGTTCTGTATCATGAATGATGATGGCGGCGGCCGCCCCCTGCCGGGCGGCTTCTTCATATTTATAGGTCCAGCGGCCATAATATGTCATCGCGCGACCACCAAAATTGCCGTCCAGCGTCGGCACCTGCCAATCGGGATCATTGATCAGGATCAGGACGGTTTTGCCCTTTACATCAATCCCGGCATAATCGTTCCAGCCGAGCTGCGGCGCATTGATACCATAGCCGACAAACACGACATCGCTGTTGGTTACGGCAATTTTTGGCAAAACCCTGAGCGTGCCAACAACCATGTCAGTCTTATAGGCAAGGTCGAGCGGCGCTTTGCCACCGGTGAAGCTGAGCGGCGTCGGGGTCGAGGTGATCTCGACTATCGGCACGTCCTGATACCAGCTGCCCTTGTTGCCGGGCATCAAGCCCGCCTTCGCCATCCGCTCAGCAATATATTTGATCGTCTTGGCCTCAACGGGTGACGTCGGCGCACGGCCCTCATACGCATCGGAAGACAGCGTCTGCGTGATCGTTTTGAGTGTCGCAACCGGCACTGCCGGCACGGATTGCGCAAGGACGCCGGACGTCAGGCCAGCCAGGACAAGACCAAACGGGATCGCGGCATAACGCATCATCAATTTCCTTCTTGATGGCGCGCGTTCTGGCACCGGGGTTCGGCCAGCGCAAGCAGGGTCATTTCTGCACAAAAAAGGGCGGCCCCGCCGGGACCGCCCTTTTTTTATTCCGAAAATTGCCAGACCGATCAGCGCGAATAGAATTCCACGACCAGATTGGGTTCCATTTTCACGGGATAAGGTACTTCATCAAGCGTTGGCACGCGCGTGAAGGTGATCTTGGCGTTGCCGTCCGGGGCGACATACTCGGGGATGTCACGCTCGGCCAGGCTCTGCGCCTCCATCACCAGCGCCATTTCGCGCGCCTTGGTGCCAAGCGTAATTTCTTCGCCCGGGAAAACCCGGCGCGAGGCGATGTTGCACTTCACGCCGTTGACCTTGATGTGGCCGTGGCTGACGAGCTGGCGCGCGGCAAACACCGTCGGCGCGAATTTGGCGCGATAAACGATGATGTCGAGCCGCTGTTCAAGCAAGCCGATCAAATTTTGGCTGGTATCGCCCTTCATCCGCGATGCTTCATGATAGCAGGCGCGGAACTGCTTTTCGGTCACGTCGCCATAATAGCCCTTGAGCTTTTGCTTGGCGCGCAGCTGAATACCGAAATCGGAAACCTTGCCCTTGCGGCGCTGACCATGCTGGCCGGGACCATATTCGCGCTTGTTGACGGGTGATTTAGGGCGACCCCAGATATTCTCGCCCATCCGGCGATCAAGCTTATACTTTGCGCTTTGACGCTTCGACATGTTTATTCCTTTGCAATTGCCAACAACGCATCTGACCCATGAGGACAGATGATTCCCGGTTTTCGCGCTGCTTGGATCGGTTGAATGATCGGCAGGACCACCGCTTCACCGGGGTGCGGGGTCATTTGCGAAGGCGCGCTGCTAGCCGGGGGTGCCGATTGAGTCAAGCTGGACAGAAACGTTTCGCGCCGCCAAGAGCGCGCTCATGCCCGATTCCATCCTCACCGGCCCCGACTGCACAACGATGGCCGAAGTCCGCGCAGGCGTCGATCAGGTCGACCGTGAACTCGTCGCGCTCCTCGTTCGCCGCTTTGCGTATATGGATGCAGCCGCCCGCATCAAGCCAAACCGTGAAAGAGTGCGCGATGAGCAACGCAAAGCACAGGTCATCGCCAATGCGCGCGCCGCCGCCGAGGCTGCGGGCCTGCCAGGGGCCGCAATCGCCGATTTGTGGCACCAGCTTGTCGAGGCGTCGATCGCTTATGAACTGGACGCGTTTGACCGCCGCTGAGTGTGGCAGCTAGTCGCGCCGAAACCCCCCGGCCAGATCAATTTTCGCCGCGGCGCGCGCGGTCCCGTGGTCGATCAAGCGTTGAAAGCACCCCCCGCACCGTCCGCACTTCCTGCATCGACCAGCCCGGCTTGGTCAGCAGCGTCCTGAGCGTGCGCTTTGTCACCGCTGTCCGGTCTGGCGGAAAGAAATAGCCCGCCTCTTCCAGCATCCCGTCAAGCTGGGCGATCATCCCTTCCAGCTCATCCTGCGGCGCTGGTTCGGGCAGATCAACCAGCGGCGGGCTGGCCAGTGCGACGCCCTTTGACCATTCATAAGCAACCAGGATCACTGCCTGGGCAAGATTAAGCGACCCGAATTCAGGGTTGATCGGCACGGTTATGATCGTGCGGGCAAGCGCCACGTCATCGGTTTCAAGCCCCGCCCGTTCCGGCCCAAACAATATCGCTGCGCGGGTTGGCGCGGCGTGAATCTCGCGCGCTGCAACTTCGGGTGTGACAACAGGCTTAGTGATGCCGCGCTTTCGCACCGTCGTTGCATAGACTTGCCCGCAATCGGCCACGGCCTCTGCCACGCTTGCGAATATCTGCGCGCGCTCAAGCACGATATCAGCACCGCTTGCGGCAGGGCCCGCCGATGGGTTGGGCCAGCCGTCGCGGGGGTCAACCAGCCGCAGATCGGTCAGCCCAAAATTCAACATTGCCCGCGCTACCTTGCCGATATTCTCGCCAAGCTGCGGGCGGACCAGAACCATTATCGGCTGCGGGGAAAGCGCGTTCATCCTTTGCCGACCTCGGACACATTGCCCGCGAACTCCTCAAAATCGCGCGCCTCGCGAAAATCCTTATAGACGCTGGCGAAGCGAATATAGGCGACCGAATCGAGCTCCTTGAGCCCGTCCATCACCAGCTCACCAATCCGCTTTGCCGCAATCTCATTGTCGCCAAGCGTTTCAAGCTGGCGTTGAATGCTCGTCACCATTTTTTCCATGCGCAGCGCATCGATGGGGCGCTTGCGACAGGCAATCGCGACCGAGCGCATCAGTTTTTCGCGCTCAAACGGCTCGCGCTTGTCCTCGCTCTTCAAAACGATCAGCTCACGCAGCTGAATCCGCTCAAAAGTCGTAAAACGGGCCGCGCACCCTTCGCACTGCCGCCGCCTGCGAATCGCAGCGCCGTCCTCGGTTGACCGGCTATCCTTTACCTGACTGTCTTCATGGCCACAAAAAGGGCAACGCAAGTCAGACGCCTTCCGGGTAAATCGGGAAACGCGCGCACAAGGCAAACACACGCTGGCGCACCGCCGCCTCAACCACGGGATCCCCCGCTTCGCCCTGAACGCGAAGGCCCTCGAGCACATCGGCAATCATATGGCCGATCTCGCGGAATTCGGCCGGACCAAAACCGCGCGTGGTGCCGGCGGGTGAACCAACCCGGATACCGCTGGTTTTGGTGGGCGGCAGCGGATCATTGGGGATGCCATTTTTGTTGCAGGTGATCCCGGCCCGCTCAAGCGCCTCGTCAGCATCCTTACCGCTGATGCCAAGCGGCGTGAGATCGACCAGCGCCAAATGGGTATCAGTGCCCCCGGCGACCAGATTGGCCCCGCGCTCCGCCAGCGTCGCTGCGAGCACTTTGGCATTCTCAATGACTGCTGCGATATAGCTCTTATAGCCCGGCTCCAGTGCTTCTCCAAAAGCGACCGCCTTGGCCGCGATCACATGCATCAACGGCCCACCCTGCAGCCCCGGGAACACCGCCGAATTGAATTTCTTGCCCAACGCCTCGTCATTGGACAGGATCATGCCGCCGCGCGGGCCGCGGAGCGTCTTGTGCGTTGTCGTCGTCACGACATGCGCATGCGGCAGCGGCGATGGGTGATGGCCAGCGGCGACAAGACCCGAAAAATGCGCCATATCGACGAGGAAATAGGCACCGACCTCATCTGCGATCGCGCGGAATTTGGCAAAATCAATCTGCCGCGGATAAGCCGAACCGCCCGCGATGATCAGCGTCGGCCGGTGCGTCCGGGCAAGTTCGGCCACCTCTTCATGGTTGATCAGGTGCGTAACCGGATCAACGCCATATTGGACGGCGTTAAACCATTTACCCGACATCGAAGCCTTTGCGCCGTGCGTCAGGTGCCCGCCCGCATCAAGGCTCATCCCCAAAATCGTGTCGCCCGGCTTGGTCAGCGCGAGCATGACCGCACCATTGGCCTGCGCGCCTGAATGCGGCTGAACATTGGCATAGGCACAGCCAAATAGCTGCTTGGCGCGATCAATCGCCAACGTCTCGACAACGTCGGACGGATGGCAACCCTGATAGTAACGCTTGCCGGGATATCCCTCGGCATATTTGTTGGTGAAGACAGACCCTTGCGCCTGCAACACCGCTTTTGAGACGATGTTTTCGCTGGCGATCAATTCGATCTGCGTTTGCTCGCGCGTCAATTCCTGACTGATGGCCGCAAAGATCGCCGGATCCGCCACGGCCAAGTCTTGCGTGAAAAAGCCGTCGGGCTGAACGTCGGTCAGAATTTGGGGATTGCTGCTCATGCAATGTCTCTCTCGAAATGGGGTGCCGCCAGCTTGTCGACACGGTGTTGGTGACGTCCACCTTCAAAGGCGGTGCTCAGGAATGCCGTAATGCAGGCGCGCGCCATATCCTCACCAATCAGGCGCGCGCCAAGCGCAATCGCATTGGCATCATTGTGGGTGCGCGCAAGCGCTGCCGATAGCGGCTCTGACACAAGCGCACAGCGCACCGCCGGGTTGCGATTGGCAGCGATCGAAATGCCGATGCCGGAGCCGCACAGCGCGATACCAAAATCGACACGACCGACGGCAATCGAATCTGCCAGCGCTGCACCGTAATCAGGATAATCGACGCTTTCGGGTCCATTTGTTCCCAGATCGGTCATGTCATGCCCGGCGTCGCGCAACCATGGGATCAGCGCCTGTTTCAGCGCATAAGCGGCGTGATCAGAGGCGATGGCAATGCGCATGAACGGCGCGTTTCTCCAAGTGGCCGGATTGGTCAAGCCGCGCTTCTAGTCAAACGACAGGGTGAATGCCACACCAAAGCGCAGTCCTTTTTTCGGTCAACGCAACGCCATGATGAAGACCATTGTCGCCCAAGCGGTGGCGGGCTAGTCGGCGGTGCGTGACAGAACCCCCATCAGCTCACGCAGATCGTGCGCACCTCGCCGAAATATTAATGCGCATCAGCACAGCCGACAAAGCCGCGCTTGGTGCGCTGTATTCGGTGACGGCGGCAAAACTATTTGGCGTCTGCCTTCGTATCTGTGGTGAAAGGCAGGCAGCAGAAGACGTGTTACAAGAAGTTTATCTCACCATCTGGAAACGCGCCGGAAGTTATGATCCGGCCCGCGCGAGTCCGATTACCTGGCTGGCAACGATCGCCCGGAATCGGGCAATCGACTGGCGGCGGGCCCAGGGAGCACGCCCGACAAGTCCGCTCGAAGAGGCACCCGATATCGCCGATTCGACACCGCTTGCCTCCCAAATGCTGATTGACAGCCAGGACGCAGCGCGCCTTCATCATTGCCTTGACCAGCTTGAGGAGCGCCAGCGCATCGCCATCCGCACTGCATTTTTCGACGGCATGACTTATGCAGAGCTGGCTGAGCGCCAGGCTGTGCCGCTCGGCACGATGAAAAGCTGGGTCAGGCGCGGCTTAAGACGGCTGAAGGAGTGTGTCGGTCGTGACGATTGATCGCCCGCCCCGGCCAAAGCCTGAAGATGTGACAGCGGCCGAATTTGCGCTGGGGCTGCTTGATGGCGAAGACCGTAGCCGTGCCTTGCGACGGCTATTGGCCGAACCGGCCTTTGCTGCCGATGTCGAGTTGTGGCAGGCGCATTTTGGCGGCTTGTTTGAGACTTGGCCCGAAGTCACGCCCCCCATCGACGGGGCCGCACGACTGATGCGGGCGATTGCGCCATTTGCCGCCAATGATGCTGATCCTGTGACCGTGAAGAACCTGCCGTTGCTCCGCTGGCAGGGCATCGCCGGGGTATCGAGCGCGCTTGCAGCGGGTCTGGCAATTGTATTGATCATGCAACCTGCACGCACGCCCCGGCAACCGTCACCCGTTCAGATCGCCGCACTGCGCAACCTGCTGGTGGCGACGATTGCGCCGGTTAAAGATGGCCTGCCGATTCCTGCCATCTACAATGCCGACACAGGCGAACTGCGAATTGCGGCGGCGGCCTTGGTCGATGTTCAGCACAGTGCCGAATTATGGGTGATCGCCGCTGACGGGGCACCGCACTCTTTAGGGCGGCTCAATGCTGCAACGAAAACGACGGTCAAGGTGCACCCCAATAATCGCATCAGGTTCGTGCCTGGATCAACTTTGGCAGTCACGGTTGAACCGATTGCCGGTGCCCCGCAAGGCAAGCCCACCGGGCCCGTAATCGCTGCTGGCGGACTGACCCTGATCTGAGCGGCGCATCCAGATAAGGCCGCGATCGATAGCCTGAGGGTGGCTGCTAAAAAGCGGGCGGGGGATCTTGCCCCTTCCCGGCAGGCCTGATTTCGTGTAACCGTCGCTCGACTGTCATCGAAACGTCATTGCTTTGTCCTAGCGGACTCAGTCTAGGGATGGGCGGTTGCCCCCAAGGAGATTTTCCATGAAAGCCCCGCGCAATCGCGCCGTCCGCAGCGCGGTCCACCGCCATGATCACTTGAGCAAGCAGGGGCTGCTGGAGCGCGCCTTTACGTTTGCGTTCAGGGGCCTTGTCTATGCCCAGATTTGGGAAGACCCCGAGGTCGATCTGGAGGCGCTGGCCGTGACGCCTGATTGCCACATCGTCGCAATCGCGTCAGGCGGGTGCAACATCCTGAGCTATCTGACGGCTGATCCGCGCGCGATCACCGCTGTTGATCTCAACACCGCGCACATCGCCCTCAACAAACTCAAGCTGATCGCAGCACGCGAACTGCCCGATTATGCGGCGTTCCACCGCTTTTTTGCGCGGGCCGATTCCAAGGAAAACATTGCCGCGTATAAACGCTATGTCCGTCCGCATCTGGACGAGCCGACCAAGCGCTATTGGGAAGGCCGCGACATGATCGGCAGGCGGCGGATCGGCGGCTTTGCCAAGGGCGTTTACAAGCGCGGCCTGCTCGGCAATTTCATCGGCGTTGCACACCTGATCGCGCGGCTCAACGGGGTGAACCCCAAAGTGATGCTCGCCGCCAATTCAATGGCCGAACAGCGCGAGATTTTCGACGCAAAGATCGCCCCCGTCTTCGACAAGGGATTTATCCGTTGGCTGACAGATCAGCCCGCCTCGCTGTTTGGCCTTGGCATCCCGCCTGCGCAATATGAAGCGTTGGCAGGCGACCAGAAAATGGCGGTTGTGCTGCGCGAGCGACTCGAAAAGCTGGCATGTGATTTTGACCTAAAGGAAAATTATTTTGCCTGGCAGGCTTTTGGTCGTGGCTATGGCAAGGGGCCAACCGCGTCGTTGCCGCCTTATTTGCAGGAGGCAAATTACACTGACATCGTTGATCGCGTTCGACGGGTGGAGGTGCTGCATTGCAACTTTGGCGAGTATCTTCGCTCCAAGCCCGATGCCTCGCTTGACCGCTATGTGCTGCTCGACGCGCAAGATTGGATGACCGACGATCAGCTCACCGAACTGTGGGGCGAAATCACTCGTACTGCAAAGCCTGGTGCGCGCGTGTTGTTCCGGACGGCGGCCGAGCCTTCGCTGCTACCCGGCCGCGTGCCCGAAAGCATCCTGTCGCGCTGGCACTATGAGGCGGAAAGCTCGCTCGATTATACCCGGCGTGACCGGTCTTCGATCTATGGCGGTGTGCACCTTTACGTGCTGGCAGACGCAGCCTGAGCGCCGCTGGCCATGCGGGACATATGGACGCGATCTACCGGACGCAGCGCCATTTCTATGATCTGACCCGCAAATATTACCTGCTTGGGCGCGACGAGCTGATCGCTAACCTCGCGCCACCAGCCAACGGCACCGTGGTGGAGATTGGCTGCGGCACCGGTCGCAACCTGATCGCGGCAGCACGCGCATGGCCCAAAGCGCGCTATTTCGGCATCGATATTTCGGAGGCGATGCTGGAGACAGCGCGTGCGGCGATCGCCAAGGCGGGCCTTTCGGATCGGATCATGCTGGCGCAGGGTGATGCCACCGCATTTGATGGTGAGGCGCTGTTTGGTGTTGCGCGCTTTGACCGGGTTTTCCAAAGCTACACGTTATCAATGATCCCCGACTGGGAAGCGGCACTGCGCGAAGGGGCGGCCAAGCTGGCCCCCGGCGGGCGGCTCGACATTGTCGATTTCGGCCAGCAGGAAGGGTTGCCACACGCTTTCCGGTCAGCGCTGTTCGCCTGGCTCGCCAAGTTCGATGTAACGCCGCGCGCGACACTGGAGACAGCGCTGGTCAAGGTGGCCGCAGCCAACCAGCTGAGCATGGGGTTCACACCGACGCACAGGGGCTATGCCTGGGCGGGTCGCCTGACCGCATGATACCGCCAAAGATCGCGCGGATGCTCGGGCTCGCCGGGCTGTTACCGCAGATATTCGTGGTGCTGGTGCTGCTCGAACATAATGGTGAACTGCGCTATCTCGCGCTGTCGCTTGGCTATGCCTATGCCGCGCTGATCCTCAGCTTTCTGGGCGGCATCTGGTGGGGGCTGGCAGCCAGATCCGACACGCCGCCGGTCTGGCTGTGGGTCGTCGCCGTCATCCCCTCGCTCATCGCACTCGCCAGCGCTGTCCCATGGGCAACGGGGCAGGCTTGGCCCGGCCCGTCTCTTTACGTCCTTGGTGTGTCGCTGATCCTGTCGCTGCTGATCGACTGGCGGTTGCAGAAAATGGGCCTCGCCCCGCCATGGTGGCTGCAACTGCGCGTGCCGCTCTCGGTCGGGTTAGGGGTCCTCAGCCTCGTTATTCCGCTGCTCTAAAGCTGCATCATCGACCCCAGACCGCGCAACTCAAGCGCAGGCGCCAGCGCGCGCGCCGCCGCATCGATCCGGGTGAACACCGCCAGCCCTGCGCCGGGTGCATCGGGCCAGTCCTGCCCCGCCGTCAGCGCCACAATCCGCCGCGCAATCCCGTCGCTGCCGTCAACAAAGCTGATCGGGCGAGGGCAAGCCGCCGCCAGATCATCAACCACCAACGGGAAATGCGTGCAGGCGTTGACGATCACGTCGATCCGGTCGCCGCCGGGCTGGTTAAGCAATCCGGCAAGTGCGGCGGCAAAGCGCGCCCGATCAACATCGTCGCCGCGCAACCGCGCTTCTGCTGCCTCGACGAGATCGGCTGAGCCGTGGCGGAGCACCAGGCAGTCCGCCGCAAAGCGCGCCGCCAGATCATCCACATAGGGTTGCCGCACCGTCGCATCCGTCCCGAGAACCCCGATGACACGCGTTTTGCTCAGCAGCGCGGCTGGCTTGATCGCGGGCACGGTGCCGACAATCGGGACATCGAGCGCGGCGCGCACCGCGCCAAGCGCAATCGTTGAGGCCGTATTGCAGGCAATCACGATCAGTCGCGGATGAAAACGTTCGGCAAGACGCCCCAGCAGCGCTGGCACACGCGCGGCGATATCAGCCTCGCTCCGCAAACCGTAAGGGAAGCCGGCTGAATCGGCTGCGTAGACGAGTGGCGCTTGCGGGAGGAGCCGCCGTGCCTTGTCGAGCACCGAAAGCCCCCCCACCCCGGAATCAAAAAAAAGCAGCGGTCTTGCGTCCATTACGGTGCAGATGATCGTCCACAACCGCTTTGGCAACCGGGTCTGCGCTTTGCGTGTTCGGAAGAGTCCGCTAGGATGCGCTGCATCATTATTCAGGAAAGCGCCGTTGCCCACCGACTATCTCTGGCAATCCCCCGCGAGCGCTTTGTTGCTTGGCTATTTGCTGGGTTCGATCCCGTTCGGGGTGATCCTGACGCGGCTTGGTGGCGCGGGTGATTTACGCACGATTGGCTCGGGCAATATCGGCGCGACCAACGTGCTGCGCACTGGCCGCAAGGGCCTGGCCGCAGCGACATTGCTGCTTGATATGGCCAAGGGCTGGGCTGCGGTCACGCTATCGGAAATCTGGTTCCCCGGGCACGGCGTCGTCGCTGCGGCCGGGGCGTTT
>JBBQAU010000004.1:0-27179 GCA_038316685.1 Sphingomonadales bacterium | reverse complement strand
TCGGCCACCAGCCTTGGCTCACCCTGCGGCAGATAGGGTTCGTAACCTGGTCGGCTCATTGCGCCGCCGCTGACCCGATACTGATCAGCGGCGCGGTCATGCAATTTTAGGCGGCCATCGCCCGACGGGCAAGCTCGCACTTTGACCAGATTTCGGACAACGCGTTGACTAGGCGGTCAATATCGCCATCGGTATGTACAGGCGATGGCGTAATGCGCAGCCGTTCTGTCCCAACGGGCACGGTCGGGTAATTAATCGGTTGCACGTAGATCCCGTGATGTTCAAGCAACCAGTCGCTGATCATCTTGCACTTATGCGCATCGCCCACCATCACCGGGATGATGTGGCTCGGATTGTCGAGCGTCGGAATCCCCATCATGTTCAAACGACGCCGGACAGTCGCCACACGTTCTTGATGCTCGGTGCGCTCGACGCTGCTCTGCTTGAGGTGCTGGATGCTGGCACAGGCGCCAGCGGCAATAGCAGGCGGCAGTGCGGTGGAAAAGATGAAGCCAGAGGCAAAGCTGCGCACGAAGTCACACAGGCTGTTTGATGCAGCAATATAGCCGCCCATAACACCGAAAGCCTTGCCAAGCGTTCCTTCGATCACCGTGATCCGGTCCATCAGACCCTCACGCTCGGCAACGCCGCCGCCACGCGAACCGTAAAGGCCAACCGCATGGACCTCGTCAATATAGCTCATCGCACCATGTTTTTCACAAACATCAAGAATGGCGGCGATCGGGGCGATATCGCCATCCATCGAATAGACGCTCTCAAATGCAACCAGCTTGGGCCGACCAGGCTCGATGCCTGATAACAGACGATCAAGATCTTCCGGGTCGTTGTGCTTGAAACGAAGGCATTCAGCACGGCTGTGGCGGATGCCCTCAATCATCGACGCATGGTTCAACGCATCCGAAAGGACGACGCAATTCGGGATCCTTGATGCCAGTGTCGAGAGCGCCGCCCAGTTCGACACATAGCCCGAGGTGAAGAGCAGGGCAGCTTCTTTGCCATGCAAATCGGCCAATTCGGCCTCCAGCAGGACATGATGGTGATTCGTGCCCGAAATATTTCGCGTTCCGCCTGCGCCCGCGCCGCACGCGTCAAGCGTGTCATGCATCGCCTTCAAGACGTTTGGATGTTGGCCCATGCCAAGATAGTCATTTGAGCACCAGACGGTGACGTCATTAACCCCGGTTTCGGTGTAATGACGTGCGTTCGGGAAGGCACCAGCCTTTCGTTCCAACTCAGCGAAGATGCGGTAGCGACCGTCATCCTTGAGTGTGTCGAGTTCGGCCTGGAAAAATGCCTCATAGTCCATTGATGCGACTCCCCGCTTTTTTATTCGATTATGACGGCCTTCGCCGCTGTTGATGGCGCCGGCTTAGACGCAGATGCCCAAGTCCACATCTTCGCATCGCGAAGCGGTAAAACAAGGAAAAGATGTTCAACTACACCAAGCGCGGCGAGTCCTGCAAGTAGAGTTGCGGTCACCGATGCCCCACTGTTTGCAGGCAGCGATTCAGCGGCAAGCCAAGCCCAGGTTGCGACGCCTGCGTTGGCAATAACAGCAAAAGGGAACAGCCAATTGATCGCCTTTTTCCCAAAATAGCTCTTCAGATAGGCCAGATGGGCCGGAAAAATCTCATCGCTGAGGTTAGGCACACCCAGGAACAGGTTGAATTTGGCGCTTAGGCGGAGCCCAAACAAGAGGGCGAAGGTGAGCGGCGCTGATTGATTGGGCTGTCCCCAAGTGATCGCGACCAGCACCAGAAGATTGGCTGCAATCGCGATCTCGTGGTGGATAACCGTCGAGGTGGCCAGCTTAAAGCGATGCCAGCCCACCGCATCGGGCGGGCAGGGGGCCTTATTCGGCCCAGCGACAAAGCCCATCAGAAAGCCCATTTCGTGCCACCCCCAGATCAGGATCGCAGCACCAAAGCCGACATAGGCCCCCGACCAGCTGGTGTCGTCAGCCATCAGCCAGACGACATAGGTAGCTACCAGCATGACAATGCCGGATAGCCGGAAGCTCGTCGCAAACGTCCGCACCGGGCGGCTATCCAGCCACACGACGGCGGCTGTACCGATGAACCACATTAAAAGCGCAAACAGAAGCGGCGGTATCGTCACCAGACTGGCACCAACCGGACATTTTGAGGAAGCGCGTTCTTCTGCGTCCGCATTGTGAACAATTGCAGGAAGGTCCAGCCTGCCGCTGCGGTGCAGCCAAACCGAGTCAGCCGTGCGCCCAGGCCGGGCTTGCCACGGGCCGCATCAAGTCGCTCGGATATCCCACGCATTTTTTCCATGAGCTGGCGGCAGCGTGGAGCATCAGTGTCGAACGTCAGCGGGAACGTCTGGCGGCTGATTTCGGTGCAAATGCGGAACACCTCATAATCATATTGGGTGATGTCGATGCCCAACGCATTGTGCAACTCGGGGCGTTGGTGATCGCGGACATACATTGTGGTGTAGACTGCGATCAGGAAGAAGCGGATCCACAATTTGTTGATCCCCTGCGTCAATTTCGGGTCGGCGCGAATGAGCAGCGCCAGAGCCTCGCCATGGCGAAACTCGTCATTACACCAGTTTTCAAACCAGCCAAAAATCGGGTGGAAGCGGTTCTCGGGGTGCTTCTCGAGGTGCCGATAGATCGCGATATAGCGCGCATAGCCGATCTTCTCCGACAAATAGGTCGCGTAAAAGATGAACTTTGGTGAGAAGTAATGATACGCCTTGGCCTTGGTCAGGAAGGATAACTCAATCCCGATGCCGGCGTCTTTCAGGCTGTCATTGATGAACCCGGCATGGCGGCTTTCATCGCGTGCCAGCATTTTCATCAGCCGCTTCATATCGGGATTCTTGGTCCGCTTTGCGATCTCGGAATAGAGGATGCAGCCAGAGAATTCCGACGTCATCGAAGAAACGAGGAAGCCGATAAACTCTTTACGAAGCGCAGGCGGCAGCCGTTCGATAATGCCCTCGAATTTTTCTTTCTTCTTGAAATGGTAGCGATTGGGATCCGCCTCCATCTCGCGCATCAGGCCGTCCCATTCATCGCGCACCAGCGCGACATCAATCCGGTCCAGCGCCTCAAAGTCTGTGGTGTAGAAGCGCGGGCTTAGCACCGTCTCCTGCGTTGCTTCACGTTTGAGTTGGTCCGCCGTGGGCATGGCGTCTGCGTGCACTGCCTCAGCGATGAAGTCTGTCCGTCTTGCGAGCGCGATACTGCTCATTTTGCGTCTCCGGGAGAAAATCCAATTTCATACAATTCAGTAAGCGAAAGCCGCGCCTTCATCCGGGTCAGCATTCTTTCCCAGGGGAGCGCGCGGGTAACGGTCGCGATCCTGCGCTCATTGAGCGATCCGCCAAACGGCACGACGATCTTGGGCCCATGCACCTGCACCCGATCGCCGGGTTTCAGCGCAATGTCGCCGTCAAGCTCGACATGCGCATGCAGATCCTCAAAGCTGTTTTTTACAGCAACCGTGCACGGCGTATCAAAGCTGGTTCGCAAAAAGCCCATCAACGCGGCGACTCCGATTTTGTCAGTAATGCCAAAAAGGTCGCGCGATTTGAAGGGCCGAATGAGTTTAATTCAATTGATCGGCCCGTCACCGTATCAGTCAGGGACAATTCGCCGTCTTTCCACAGCGTCAGGTTGAAAGGCGGGGCCGAGGTGATGCCCTGCATCCGCCGTTCGCGCGCCAGGCCGCGCATGACGCCACGGATGAAGCCGCTATTGGTGCCGGGTTCAATTACTTCAGCGGTCTTACCACTGCCGGTATCCTCAATCAGCACAGCACCGTCAGGCCGGTCGGTAAAGCGTAACTCGCGCGAGGCGATAGGAGCCACCTTTTCCGCAGCGCGCATCAAGACGGGCGAAGCAGATGGCGGGATTTGGGCGATGCGCGCGATGCTGGTCGCGGCAATCGAGCCGATCACCAGCGCACCGGCCATGATCAGCGCGCCCCGGGGGATCCGGATCTCATCGGAATGCGTGCTGCTCATGCGGCCGCCGCTTGGTCAGTGGCCGGTGACTTGCGTACCGCGCTCTCGATCGGGACGACGCGGCCATTGGTCTGGATCGACATGCATGCGCGCGCCATCATCGTGGCGACGCTATCGATCTGGGGCACAGCGCGCATCATCGGTTGCGGGGTGGTAATATACCATGCCCGCGCATGCGGCCACAGCGCCAGATAGCCAAGTCGCTGTTCGCCGAGCAGCTTAAAAGCGAGATCGCCCGTGCCAAGCGTGCGCAGCCGCATATCGACGCTGCCGATCATGCTGAGCGGCAGGTTGATGCACTTTGGCAGCGCAATGCCAAAACGCATGACCAACCGACGATCAGTCAGCGTGTAAATCGTGGTGCGAGCCGAGAACCACGCAAGCAGGTGCAACAACGCGACCCCGATGATTCCACCGAGAATCGTGATCCCGACGCCTGCCAGATCAGTTGGGCTGCGTATACCCTGCCACACTGCTGCCCCGAGGGCGAACGCCGTCAAAAGCCCAAAATAGCCGGCAATCGCGCGGGTATGAAATGCCGTCTTGGCGAGCACGCGCCAGTCTGGTGACCCTTGCCAGATCATCACTTCGCCCTGCGGGAGATACCCAGGCAAACCCGGGACGGGTTCAATCTCATATTCGGTCATAGCAATGGTTCCGATCGTGCCCGGGTTGCATAGAGATAGCCACCACCGAAATAGGCCTGGACACGCTCTTCTTCATACATTGTGATAACGCTGTTGCTCTCGATTGCGGGGGCATCGGCGAATTGTGCAGCGGTGATTGCGTCGATTTCAACCGTCTTTGCCGCCTTGCGGATCGATGCCATGAACATCGGGGCGAGCACTTCACGATCCCCAGCGATCTTGACCTGAAGATAGCGGATCAAACGATCAGCTTTGTCGATCCAGACTTCGCTGACGGTGCCAGCAATCTTGCCGTCAGCGCCGATGACACTGTAGCCGCGCGGATCAGCATCGCGCGCCTCGATCGTAAAGCCGGCAGCGCTGCTGAGCGGCACGATGCGGGGGTGGCCTTCCCAATCCAGGTCAGGCCGCTTGGCGCGTTCGGTCCACGCCGCAGGGCCAACACCGTCCACCAGCGGGTTGCCGGTCGGCGTCAGCGGCGCCCCGGGGAAATTGTCCGTCCGGCGCGCGCCCACGATATTGACGGGCTCGCGGCCCTTGGTTGGGGCGGTAACCGTGCCGTGGCCAAAAGGCAGCTTGAAGGACTTGGTCACCGCGCTGTGGAAAAATCCGCCGGTCGATTCCACAACACCGGTCAGTTCGTGCTCAAGTGGGTATCCCTCGCGCCGGTCTTCGCGGCGCAGATAGATAACCAAACCAAGAAAAAAGAGGAAAAAGGCGTCGAGCACGATAAGCGCCACGTCAATCCCTTGGGTCACTTGCAGGTTCATGGGCAATTCCTTCACTTGAGCCTTTAAACGGGAAAATCGGTTAGTCCGAAACGGGGGGCAGGGGTATCTTCTCTGCCCCGCACCAACGGTCCAAGCGCGATCAGAGTGGCGAGTAGGAGTATGATTTCCACACTATAGACAAAGCCATAGCCAGTGATAGGGGAGTCGAGCGTCGATCCAAATTCTTTGGCGGCGGCGGCTGCCGAAATAAGGTCGCGCGCAAACGCGCCGACCGCAATCGCAATCCCGGCGCAGGTTGCCTGCACCGCGCCCCAAGCACCGAGCGCAAGGCCGGTCCGGCTTTCATCAGCGATGTTCATCGTCGCCGTCAGCGTCCCGACCGAGAATAAGCCACCACCCAGCCCGATAATCGTTGCGCCAATCGCAAGCAGCGGCACATATCCGGTCGGCCCCGCAAATAGCACACACAAGAACGCACCGATTCCGGCAACTCCCCCATAGCCTGCAAGGCGGTGGGGATCGGCCCCCTGGGTGAGCGCGCGGGCAGCCAGGCCAAAGCCGGTCAGCATCCCGACTGCCCATAATGCGGTAAGCGACGTGGTTGCCCCGACCGACAGGCCAAGAATCTGCCCGCCATAAGGTTCAAGCAGCACATCCTGCATGCTGAACGCGGCGGAACCAAGGCCCACTGATACCAACAAGCGGCGGGTGGTCGATTTTGCAATAAACAACGCCCAAACATCGCCAAAGGCGGGGCGAGCCTGGCCAACGCGGGTGGCATCGCGGTTGCGCGCCTCCTGCTTCCAAAGTGCGATCACATTGAGCACCATCGTCAGCACTGCTGTGCCTGAAATGACCTGAACCAATCGGGTCGGCGAGAAATCAGATAGATACTGACCAATGACCAACGCACTCAACATCATGCCAACCAGCAGCATAACATACAGAAGCGCGACAACGCGCGGCCGAGTGTCTTCCGGGGCAAGATCGGTTGCCAGCGCAAGACCTGCGGTCTGCGTCATGTGCATCCCGGCACCCACGCATAGAAAGCCAAACGCGGCAAAGACCTGGCCATATACCGGCGATCCCTGGCCGCCGCCAGACATGACCAGCAACGCAAATGGAAGGACCGCCAACCCGCCAAACTGCAAAAGCGACCCGAACCAGATATAGGGCACCCGCTTCCAACCGAGGAAGCTCTGATGGTGATCAGACCGGAACCCAATCAACGCCCGCATCGGGGCGAACAGCAACGGCAGCGACACCATCGCTGCAACAATCGACGCCGACATGCCAAGCTCAACAATCATCACCCGGTTGAGCGTGCCGGTTAGCAGCACAGCCGCCATGCCAACCGACACCTGAAACAGCGACAGGCGGAGCAAGCGGCTGAGCGGCAGATCGTCGGTAGCCGCATCGGCAAAGGGCAGGAACCGGGTTCCTGTGCGCATCCAGACGCCCGTGGTGCGCTTTGCGGTCATGAAGGAAACACCTCCAGCGCGTGGCTGGTGTAGAACCCGCCCTGCACCTTGCGATCACGACCGATCCGCGCGCCGGGGGCGGCAGCAATTATCGACTTGCGCAGCAATTTCTCGCGCACTGGAATGATCGCGGGGGATCGGTCGCTCTGCGGGAAGAGCCGACCCAGTCCGAGCGCGAGCAACAACAGTGGCGTTTGCGGTGCAAAGGTGAAGATCACCGATCCGCGCGTCCGTTCAACCAGGCTGCGCACGACGCTGACAATCTCGACTGAAGGATAGTGGATCAGCGAATCCATCGCAACAACGTGATCAAACTCACCCAGCGTCGGGTCATGCATGTCGCCGACGCGCCAATCAATTGACAGCCCCTCGGGCGCACGCTTGCGGGCGATTTCGACAAGGCTGCCCGCCACATCAATCGCGACAACCTCTGCCCCGCGCTGCGCCGCTTCAACCGCCAGCGCACCGGTGCCGCAGCCCGCATCAAGCAGCCGCTTGCCGGTCATATCGGCGGGCAGCCAGGACAGCAACGTATCGCGCATTTCGTTGCGCCCCGCACGCACCGTTGCCCGAACGCCGCTGACCGGCGCATCCGACGTCAGCTGTTCCCAGGCTTTGCTCGCTGTCCGGTCGAAATAGGTTTCGAGCCGACCGCGATACGCGTTGTAGGTTGACGTGCCTGTCATTCGAATCCCAGAAACTCAAAAATCTCACGGTCCTTCATCGGCATTGCATCAAGCGCGTCGGTGCCTGCCCAAAGCTGCGCGGCGAGCCGCTTGTACTCAAGACAAACTGCATCGACTTCAGGCGTCGAATCCATCTCAAACAAGGTGCATTTCTTCAGTCGCGAACGGCGGATTGCATCCAGATCGGGGAAATGGGCTAGCCGCTTCAGGCCGGTTGCTTCGTTGAAGCGATCAATCTCGTCGGTCGCCGCCGATCGGTTGGCGATTACGCCTGCCATGCGAACATTGTAATTCTTGGACTTCGCCTTGATGGCGGCAACGATGCGGTTCATTGCAAAAATGCTGTCAAAATCATTGGCGGCAACAACTACCGCGCGTTCGGCATGCTGCAACGGGGCGGCAAAACCACCGCAAACGACATCGCCCAATACATCGAAGATGACGACATCGGTTTCTTCAAGCAAATGATGCTGCTTCAACAGTTTGACGGTCTGGCCGACGACATAGCCGCCGCAGCCGGTCCCAGCCGGCGGGCCACCCGCCTCGACACACATGACGCCGTTAAAGCCCTCAAACATATAGTCTTCGGGCCGCAGTTCTTCGGCATGGAACTCGACGGTTTCGAGCACGTCGATCACCGTCGGCATCAGCTTCTTGGTCAGCGTAAATGTGCTGTCATGCTTGGGATCACAGCCAATCTGCAGCACCCGCTTGCCAAGCAGCGAGAAGGCCGCCGACAGGTTTGAAGAGGTCGTCGATTTGCCAATGCCACCCTTGCCATAGACCGCAAAAACCTTTGCCGTTTCGATTTGGACGCTCGGGTCCATTTCGAACTGGACACTGCCTTCGCCGTCAAGGCCGCGGGTTGGAATATCGAGAAGATCCATTGCCATCACTCCCTTATGCGGCGACCGCGACGATGCCTTCAAGGCGATCTTCGAGTTCGTCGCTAGCTGCATGCAGAGCCGCAAGCGTTTCTGCGTCGGGTTGCCAATAATTGCGTTCTACTGCTTCGATCAGTCGATTGGCGACACGGGCTGAGGCGCGGGGATTGAGTGCCGCGATCCGCTCGCGCATCGCTGCATCAAGCACATAGGTTTCGCTGATCCGCTGATACACCCAAGGGTCGACCTCACCCGTCGTGGCTGACCAGCCCATCGTTGTCGTCACATGACCTTCGATGGTGCGAACACCCTCATAGCCATGCTTCAACAGCCCCTCGGTCCAAACGGGGTTGAGGATGCGGGTGCGCGTTTCCAGCGCAACCTGTTCCTGTAACGATCGCACCTTGCCCGATCCTTGCGTTTGGTCGCCGATATAGACGGGCGCGGTCGTGCCACCCTTGGCGCGGGTCACGGCACGGCTGATGCCGCCCAGCGTATCAACATATTGGTCGATCGTGGTAATGCCGAGCTCGACACTTTCCAGATTCTGATAGGCGCAATCGACGGTTTTGAGCGCCGAGGCAAGAACAGCCGCCTGCCGAACGGGTACGCCCTTGACGCCATAAGCAAAGCCCTTTTGCCGCTCAAAGCTGTCGGCGAGCTCATTGGGGTCGCTCCAGCCGCCATCGTCGATCATCAGATTGACGTTGGCGCCATATGCCCCTTCCGCATTGGAGAAGACCCGCAATGCGGCCGTTTCAATATCGCCACCATGTTCAGCGATATGGGCCAGCGCATGGCGGCGCAGGAAATTCATGTCTTCCGCCTCGTCGGCCTGTGCCGCCATCAACGCAGCCTCTGCCATCATCCGCGTTTGCAGCGGCAGCAGATCACGGAACACGCCCGATAGCGTCACGATCACGTCGATGCGCGGACGGCCGAGCTCTTCGAGCGGAATCAATTCGGCACCTGCAAGTCGGTTATAGCTGTCAAAACGCGGGCGCGCGCCGATCAGCGCGAGCACCTGGGCAATCTGCGCGCCCTCGCTCTTTAGATTGTCGGTGCCCCACAGAACCATCGCCACCGTTTCGGGCAGATGGCCCGAATCGGCAACGCTGCGATCAATCAGGCGTTGCGCTTGTTCAGCACCATCCTTGACCGCAAAAGCAGAAGGCAGGCGGAAGGGATCAAACCCGTGGATATTCCGCCCGGTCGGCAGGATTTCCGGCGCGCGCAGGATATCGCCGCCCGAGACGGGCTGGATATAGCTGCCGTTGAGCGCCCGGACGATACCGTCCATTTCATGGTTGGTCGCAAGCGCAGAATCCAACGCCGCCATGTGCTTGAGCAGCGGGGTTGTGGCCTTGATCTTGCCGTCAACCAGACCCTCAACCACGTCGCGGGTCAGTGGCTCACCCTTGGCTTCAGCCGATGCGAGGATCATGTCGATCCGCTCTTCACGCGTTGCGCCAAGCCCAGCGACATGCAGCCCTTGCGGGATCAACTCGCGCTCAATTTCATACAGCTTGGCAGCAAGGGCGGTCACGTCGCTGCCGTCGAGGTCAAGCGCCTCGGCCTGATCCGCAATCAGTTCGGCGAGCGGCCCTGCTTGCTCGTCGCCGGGGGGTAGTCCCCGCCAGCGATCAACCGAAGCCTTGAGATCAGCGAGCCCCTTATAAACGCCCGAATTCGTCAGCGCTGGCGTCAGATAGCTGACCAGCGTCGCGCCCGAGCGCCGCTTGGCAAGCACGCCTTCCGACGGGTTATTCGCCGCATACAGATAGATGTTGGGCATATCGCCAATCAACCGGTCGGGCCAGCAATCCGCCGACAGGCCGGTCTGCTTGCCTGGCATGAATTCCAGGCTGCCGTGGGTGCCGAAATGCAGCACCGCATGCGCTTTGAAATCCTCACGCAGCCAACGGTAGAACGCGGCAAAGGCATGCGTTGGTGCGAACCGGCCCTCAAACAAAAGCCGCATCGGATCACCCTCAATCCCAAGCGCTGGCTGGATGCCGATAAAGACATTGCCAAACTGCGCGCCGAGAATTTGTACAGAGGAACCATCTGATTGCAGTTTGCCAGGCGCAGGGCCCCAGCTTGCTTCAATCTCTGCCAGATAGGTTTCGCGCGCGACAATCGTGTCGGCGCTGACCTTGGCGTGGACATTGGCTTCGGTGCCGAACCGTGCGGCATTCCCGCCAAGGATACGCTCACGAAGATCATCGACCGTTTCCGGCACTTCGACTTGATAGCCTTCGCGATCAAGCCGTTTGAGCGTTGCGTGCAGCGATTCGAACACTGCAAGGAACTGCGCCGTGCCCGCCGCGCCCGCATTAGGCGGGAAGTTAAACAGGACGATACCCACCCGACGCTGCGATTCACCCGCGCGCCGAAGTTCAATGAGTTTCAAAACGCGTCCAGCAAGCGCTTCGGCGCGTTCCGGACAGCTTTCCATCTGGCGAACCGCGCCATTGGCGGGGAACACACAACCGCGCTTGCAGCCCGTGCAGGCGGTATCGGTGCCATCAGACCGACCGCCAAATACCGATGGCACCGTGCCGCCATCGAGTTCTGGGATTGCGATCATCATCGTCGATTCAAGTGCCAACAGGCCCTGGCGGTTTGCGCCCCATGCCTGCAACGTCTGGAACTCAACGGGGTGTGCCACCAGATAAGGCCGATCAAGCTTGGTCAGAATTTCTTCCGCCAGCTTCGAGTCGTTATAGGCGGGACCACCGACCAGGCTGAAACCAGTCAGGTTGACGACTGCATCAACGGTCGATTTGCCGTCACGCATAAACAGATTTTCGATGGCTGGACGACCATCGAGCCCACCCGCAAAGGCGGGGATCACGGTCAGACCACGGGCCTCCATCGCCTCGATCACGCCGTCATAATGCTTGGCGTCTTTGGCAAGCACATAAGAACGCAGCATCAGCAACCCGACGGTGCCTTTGGTGCCCTGACGATTGGGCAGATCAGAGACGTGATGCGCCATCCGCTGCGGTAGCGCCGGGTGATAGACGCCGACTTCGGGATACTCGCGGGGCGCGGCAGCCTTCATCATGCCGCGCAGGCTGCGCCGTTCACCATCTGCATAACGATCAATCAGCGCGCGGATCATGTCGAAGACATTGTCGTCAGACCCGGCCAGCCAATATTGCAGCGTGAGGAAATATGCGCGCACGTCCTGCGCGGTGCCGGGCACGAATTTTAACAGCTTGGGAAGCCGACGGAGCACTGCCATCTGGCCAGCACCTGAACTTGCACCCGCCTTGTTGGTGCCACGCAGCTTCTTTACCAGCGCGAGCATGCCAGTCGCTGGCTTGTCCATGCGGTAATCGCCCATTCGCGTCAGCTTGACGATATCACCCGCTGACATCAGCCCGACCATCGCATCGCAACTCTCACGGCGCGCCTGGAGCGCGGGGAGGACAGCGCGGATGTGATCTTCCAGAAATAGCATCGTAACCAGAATGATGTCACCGCGGGCGATGTCGGCATGTGCAGCCTCAAGCGCGCCCGGTTTTTCCTCCCAATCGGCTGCCGCATGGAAGCACAGTTTCACGCCAGTATTACTGCGTTCGAAAAGTTGCTGCGCGCGTTGAAACGCGCCGGACAGATGATTGTCGAGGGTGATGATCACAACGCGGACCGGTGTGTTCAGTGTGGTCAATTCAGCGCGCATAATGAGCCTTCGCGTCATAAAGCGTATCAAGGGTGATCACGGGAAGTCCATGATCGGTGGCGTAGCGCTCCGTGTTCCGTCGTGCTTTGCCGCGCACGAAGAACGGGATTTTCATTAATTCTGTATGGGCCTCATCGGTCCAGCCGCGCGCGGCAATCACTTCAGGTTCGGCAACAGGATGCAGCGCGTGCTCGTCGGCTGCTGGCGCTGCGGCAGCGGTGTGCGGCGTGCCACCATGGCCAAGATGGCTGGCACCGGCCGCGTCGCTGAATTCAAAATCGTCGCGGAACATCGTCAGCAGATGCTCCTCAAGACCCATCACGAGCGGATGCACCCAGGTATCGAACAGAACATTAGCGCCCTCAAAACCCATTTGCGGCGAATAGCGAGCGGGAAAATCTTGAACATGGACGGGCGCTGAAATGACCGCGCAGGGGATGCGCAGCCGCTTGGCAATGTGGCGCTCCATCTGCGTTCCAAGCACCAGTTCGGGCTGGAGCGCGGCAATCGCGTCCTCAACTTCCAGATAATCGTCAGTGATGAGCGGCTCAATGTCATACAACTTGGCAGCATCGCGAACGTCGCGGGCGAATTCGCGGTTGTAGCATCCAAGGCCAACAACCTCGAAGCCGAGTTCGTCGCGCGCAACCCGGGCAGCGGCGACGGCGTGGCTGGCATCGCCAAAGATGAAGACGCGTTTGCCGGTCAGGTAGGTTGAATCGACCGAGCGGCTCCACCAGGGCATGTTTGAATGATCAAGCGCGGCGGCGGGATCGACATCAGCAAGCGCCGCGACTTCGTTCACAAAATCCCGCGTTGCCCCGTGACCAATCGGGATCGTGCGGACCGTCTTTTGGCCAAAGGTTTTCTCAAGCCAGCGAACAGTCGTGTCAGCGATCTCGGGATAGAGAAGAATGTTGAAATCGGCCTCTCCGATTCGCGCGATATCGACAGGCGATGCCCCAAGCGGCGCGACGAGATGGACATCAATGCCCATCGAATCGAGCAATCGGGTAATTTCAATGATGTCATCGCGGTGGCGAAAGCCGAGCGCGGTTGGACCCAGAAGATTTACCCGACACCTGCGGCCTTCGCGCGGGGCGGGCTTTGCGTTTTTATCGGCCAGCGCGCGAACAAGCTGATAGAAAGTCTCAGCCGCACCCCAATTTTCCTTACGCTGATAGCTGGGCAGCTCAAGCGCAACAACCGGGATGGGCAGGCCCATCGCCTCGGCAAGTCCGGCGGGATCGTCCTGGATTAATTCAGCCGTGCATGACGCGCCGACAAGCATTGCTTGCGGTTGGTAGCGCGCAAAGGCATCGCGCGCGGCACTCTGGAAAAGTTCAGCGGTATCCTTGCCAAGATCGCGGGCCTGGAATGTGGTGTAAGTAACTGGCGGCCGTTTGTTGCGGCGCTCAATCATCGTGAACAGCAAGTCTGCATAAGTATCGCCCTGAGGCGCATGCAGCACATAATGGACGCCCTCCATCGCGGTGGCGATCCGCATCGCTCCGACATGCGGTGGTCCTTCATAGGTCCAGACGGTCAGCTGCATCGCCTCAGACCCTCAGCATGTCGCGTCGCCGCAGCGGGCGCGCAAAAAGTTCGGCAAGATCGCCAGCCTGATCAAAACCGTGGACGGGCGAAAATACGAGTTCGATCGCCCATTTGGTCGTCAGCCCTTCGGCTTCAAGCGGATTGGCGAGGCCAAGGCCGCAGACCGTAATGTCGGGCCTGGCCGCCCGGACACGATCAAGCTGCTTGTCGACATCCTGCCCCTCGCTGATCACTGTGTCGGCCGGCAAACTCGCCAAATCCTGCGCGAGATGGCGGCGGTGAAGATAGGGTGTGCCTACCTCGACCGGGATCATGCCAAGTTCATTGTTCAGGAAGCGCGCGAGCGGCACCTCGAGTTGCGAATCGGGCATGAAGAAGATCGTCTTGCCCTCGAGTCGCGACCGGCTGTGTTCGATTGCGCGCTTCGCACGCTCGCGACCGGGGGCAATAACGCGACGAAAATGCATCTCGTCGATGCCAAATTCTTGCGCTGCAGCATGAAGCCACCGCGTTGTTCCTTCAGCGCCAAACGGGAACATCGCATCGATTCGCACAGCGCCGCGGTCCTCAAGGGAACGGGCCGTTTCACCCAGAAATGGCTGAGCCAACAAGAAGCGGGTAGTTGGACCAACCGGGGGCAGGTCAGCCGCTTTTCGCGCCGGGAAGGAGCGCACGCCCTTTATTCCAAGCTCTGCAAACAGGCGAAGGAATTGATCTTCCACAACATCTGGCAAAGCGCCAACGATCATCAAGGCGGGGGCTGCATCTGCTGCTGCGGCGGGCAATTCGGGCACTAGCGATGCTAAACAGGCGTCTTCGCCCTCGGTGAATGTCGTCTCAATGCCGCTGCCAGAATAGTTCAGAATCTTCACCGATGGCGCGTGCTTTACCGAAAGTCGTTGTGCAGCGCGGGACAGATCAAGCTTGATTACTTCCGATGGGCACGAACCGACCAGGAAAAGCAGTCTGATGTCGGGACGTCGCGCGAGAAGGCGGTCAACGACTCGGTCGAGCTCTTCATTACAGTCGGCCATCCCCGCCAAATCACGTTCTTCGATGATCGCGGTCCCAAAACGGGGTTCTGCAAAAACCATAACGCCTGCCGCCGACTGCAACAGGTGCGCGCACGTCCGCGATCCAACGACGAGGAAAAACGCATCCTGCACCTTGCGGTGCAGCCATATAATGCCCGTCAGCCCGCAGAAAACCTCACGTTGCCCCCGTTCGCGCAGCACTGGTGCGCAGTCGATGGCGCTGGCCGCGAGGGGCAGAGCGGGGCTCATGCGGTAGCCACTCGTAGCAATTTTTCGGCTTCTACGCTTGCTTCGGTCTGAAGCCGTGCCGCGCGGAGCTTCAAGATGAATTGAGCGGCGTTGATCACGTAAGTGAAATACGCCGCTAGAGCGAGGAGCATCCGATCACGCTCGGTTCCGAAATCATTGAACAACATGACCAAATAAGCTGTGTGCAAAGCGATGACGAGCATGCTGAAAACGTCTTCCCAGAAGAACGCATCAGCGAACAGATACTTGCCGAAAACAACCTTTTCCCAAATCGCGCCTGTCACCATAATGGTGTATAGTGCCATCGTCTTAACAACGATTGAGATGTCAGCCCAATAGGCGCCTTCGCCTGTCATCAGGTAGCGCAGAACCAAGCACAGACTGATGAAGAAAATTAGGAACTGGACCGGTGCCAAAATGCCCTGAATGAGCGTCCAGGGCGTTTCATCACGCCGCTGCCGCTGCTCGGGCGTGTAGAGCCCGATTGTCTGGTGTCGCGCACCTGGCTGGACATTGAGTTCTGGTGCCGACATCGGCTCTGGCTGCTTCCCGTTAATCTTGTGAGTGAAGACTAAGGCAGGCCAGCACAAAGTGTCAACCAAAACTGACGTCCAAAATTTTTGACATATGCTGCGGCGCAAAACAGTTAGGATATTGTAACTTTCTGATAATCTCGATAGTTTCCAGAATCGAAGGGGTTTGGCCAAACATGGCGCGCCCTGCGGTGGAGGGAATTGCATTCCCAACGTTCCGGGAGAGTTGGGTATGGCGTTTATCTTGGGATTCAGTCGCGACCAGCTCGTGTCAGCCTACCGGCGGCGCGGGTCTGTTAACCGCTTGCGTCTGTTCGCGGGCGTCTTTGCGCGGCCTGTTGCGGATGCTCTGCCTGATCATTCACTGTCCGCGTTGGTTGAGCGCGAAATCATTCCCCGCCTAGTCGCATCGCATTCCCGCCCCGGACAGATTAACATGCCTTTAAATGAGACAACTGAGATTAGTGCAGCCGACGTCGATGCCTTTGCGCCGCTCACGTTGCAAATTGAAGCCGATTCGCTGCTCGATTACGTTGAGGCCATGCTTGATCGAGGGATTAGCGCAGATACGCTGCTTGTGAATCTGCTCGCGCCCGCAGCGCGCCGACTCGGTGAGTATTGGGAGGATGATCGCTGCGATTTCGTTGATGTCACCATGGGCCTCTGGCGACTGCAGGAGGTTGTCCATGAACTGTCGTCGCGCTTGCCCTCTGAACACCAGAGTAGTCCTGGAAAGCGGGTGATTTTTGCATCATTGCAAGGCGACCAACATAGTTTTGGTGCCGTAGTCATCGACGAACTATTTTGTCGCGACGGGTGGTTGACCGATCGAATGAGCGAGGCATCGACGCCGGACCTGCTGGCACGAGTGGCCGGAGAGTGGATCGATCTGGTTGGATTGACGATAAGTTGTGATTACCATATGCCGCAATTGCCCTCAATTATCGTTGCGCTGCGGAACGTTTCACGAAATCCGCGATTGTGCGTAATGGTCGGGGGTCGGATTTTTTCTGAATCTCCGGAATTGGCCGAGTCGGTCGGAGCAGACGGCACCGCCCCGGATGCAAAGATCGCGTTAAAGGTTGCGGCACAACTGGTGGGCGCGGTTGCCGTTGGAGTAGCGGCGTTCGGCTGAGGTTTGTCTTTAAGTGGAAGGGAGTGTGTCGCTAGTTCATGAACAAGCATCACGCGCCTGATCGGTCGAAAGGCTTCGACGTATCGATCGACATCCCAGGGCCCTTGTCGGCAAAGATTTCTGCAGCATTGTTGGGCAGCGTCGGCGATTTTTCGTTTGTGCTTGATCGCCAAGGTTTGATTCTCGATATTGCTGCCGATGACGCAGAGCTCGTCTCGCGCTATTTTGGGCATTGCCTGGGCCAACCATGGATTGAAACGACCTCACTCGACAGCCGTGACAAGGTCCAAGATATGTTGTCAGAGGCGCTGACCGGGAAACCCGCGCGCTGGCGCCAGGTTAATCATGTCGGTGACGAGGGGGATTTGCCTGTCCGCTACCTGGTCGTCGATCTTGGGGCGAGCGGTCACCTCATTGCAATCGGGCGCGACATGCGCAGTGCAGCGGTGATGCAGCAGCGTCTGTTACAGACGCAGCAATCGCTGGAGCGAGATTATGTGCGGCTACGACAGGCCGAAACCCGCTATCGCATGTTGTTCGACATGGCTGCCGAGCCAGTGTTTATTGTCGATGCGGCAACCCGCCGAATTCGGGAGGCGAATCCTGCCGCGTATCGCTTGCTCGACGCAAACGAAGGGGCGCTGGGCGATCAGCTCGTAAGCAGTATAGTGGATGCGCACGATCGTGAATCGCTGATCGCTCATTTGGGTGCTGCCGAGGCATCAGATGACACTGCGCCGGTGAGGATGCAGCTGCGAGGCGGCGGCGATGCGATGGTTTCGGCGCGGTTGTTCCGGCAGGCCCGCACCGCCATGCTGCTTGTCCGAATGGACCCCGTCGAGGAGCCAGAAGACGGCCATCAATACGACGCGCGGATGGTGGACATCATTGACCGAATGCCTGATGCCTTTGTTCTGTGCGATGGGGATTTGCGCGTATTGGCGGCCAACCCGGCCTTTGTCGAACTTACAGAAATGCCGTCGATTGATCGCGTCCGCGGCGGCGCGCTCGGGCAATGGTTTGGGCGATCAGGTATCGATCTTGATTTGATTTCGGGCCAGTTGCGCGAACATGGCTCGGTGCGCAATGTGACCGCTGTTGTCCGCGGTGCCAGCGGTGGCGAAGAAGAGATTGAGGTCTCTGCCGTGGCGGTGCCATCTGGTTCAGGCGATTGTTTTGGCTTCACGATCCGCAGCGTCGGGCGGCGTTTGCGCGATGCAGCGCCGACCGGCGGGCAGTTGCCGCGTTCGGTTGATCAGTTGACCGAACTTGTCGGGCGTATGTCTTTGAAGGACATTGTTCGTGAGAGCACAGACTTGATTGAGCGGCTGTGTATCGAAGCGGCACTGTCCTACACGTCTGACAACCGCGCCTCTGCTGCGGAAATCCTGGGCGTAAGCCGCCAGAGTCTGTATTCAAAACTGCACCGGCACGGGCTTGGCAATTTGGTGCCCGATGCCAGCTAACATCTAAATTTGACGTCCGTTAAGCGACAATTTGGTTTGACGCTTGCGAGTGTCAAGCATAGCATACACTTATGGTTGACTCGACTGCCCCCGTTATTTCTGCACCACCGCCCGCTGCGCGTGATGTGCTTGAGCTGCTCAAGCCAATAACCTGGTTTCCGCCGATGTGGGCATTCATGTGCGGCTGTATTTCCTCGGGCGAATCGCTCGCTGAGCGCTGGCCGTTTGTCATCCTGGGCATTTTGCTGACTGGGCCGTTGGTGTGCGGCAACAGTCAGGCGATCAATGATTGGTTTGACCGGCACGTCGATGCAATTAATCAGCCGGATCGGCCGATTCCCTCTGGCCGAATCGCGGGGCAATGGGGGTTGTGGATTGCGCTTGGCGGGACCGTGCTTTCACTGCTTGTGGCGCTGGTTGCAGGTGTTTGGGTGTTTGCGGCGACCTGCCTCGGCGTCGCGTGTGCATGGGCCTATAGCGCGCCGCCGTTCCGTCTGAAGATGAGCGGCATTTGGGGGCCCGGGGTCGTTGGCTTGACCTATGAAGGGCTTACCTGGTTCACCGGCGCTGCAGTAATGTCAGGAGCGCTGCCGCGCGCCGAAATCCTGATAATTCTCGTGCTTTACAGCCTTGGTGCCCATGGCATCATGACTCTGAACGACTTCAAAGCAGTCGAGGGGGATCGTGCAATGGGTGTCCGATCATTGCCCGCCATGATTGGTGTCGATCGCGCTGCCAGAATCGCCTGCACAACGATGGCGCTGCCGCAGTTGCTGGTCGTGCTCCTGCTGGTTCAGTGGGGATATGTTTATGCCGGACTCACTGTGGCGGCCTTGTTGGCAGTTCAGCTGGGGTTGATGGTTCGGCTGTTGTCGGACCCGCTTCGCCACACGCCTTGGTACAACGCTACCGGGACTAGCTGTTATGTATTCGGCATGCTTGCGGCAGCGATTGGTCTCGGGCGGGCGGTCGGGTTGTGAGCACGGTGCCGCTTCGCTGGCCGGGGATCATCAGACTTGGCCTCGTGCAGAGCGCGATTGGCGCCATCGTCATGCTGGCGACTTCCTTGCTGAACCGCGTTATGGTGGTAGAATATGCCTTGCCAGCCGCACTCCCAGCCGGGTTGGTGGCGTGGCATTATGGCGTCCAGTTGTCCCGTCCGGTGTGGGGACACGGCTCGGATCGCGGTTTTAAGCGTACGCCCTGGATCATCGGCGGTATGGCAGTGTTGGCGCTCGGCGCGCTTGTGGCAGTCGCTTCGCTCATCTGGCTCTCGACGGGGTCATGGATCGGCATCGTGCTTGCGGTCATTGGCTTTAGTATGATCGGCGCGGGTGTGGGTGCTGCCGGAACGTCCTTGCTCGCGCTGTTGGCCAGTCAAGTAGCGCCTGAGCGGCGGGCAGCTGCTGCTTCGATTACCTGGGTAATGATGGTGGCGGGGATCGTCGTGACCGCCGGTATCGCTGGCGCTTTGGTCGATCCGTTCTCGCTTGAACGGCTCGCGCTTGTTGCGGGAGGGGTCGTGCTCGCAGCCTTCGTCGTCACCCTGTTGGCGCTCTGGAATGTTGAAACTGCGCCCGACGCGTTGTCCTTTAGCGGCGCCCAATCTGCCGAGCCGAATGCCGATTTCGGAGGCGCAGTGCGTGAGATGCTGTCAAATCGCGATGCCCGCCAGTTCACCTTGTTCGTTTTCGTCTCAATGCTTGCTTATTCGATGCAGGACATGATTTTGGAGCCTTTTGCCGGACTGCTTTTTGGCATGACACCGGGTCAGTCGACCCAGCTCTCTGGCGTGCAGCACTTGGGCGTTTTGATCGGCATGGTCCTTGTCGGTGTGCTCGGCAGCGCCTTTGGCGGTGGAACGCCCGCGAGCCTGCGACGCTGGATCATTGGCGGGTGTTTGGGGTCTGCAATTGCGCTGGCGGGGCTTGGCATGGCGGCTCGGATCGGCACTGGATGGCCACTGGCCGGAAATATCGCCTTGCTCGGATTCGCCAACGGCATTTTTGCCGTCGCCGCGATTGGCACGATGATGGCGCTCGCCGGTGCCGGGGGGACGTCGCGCGCCGGCATCCGCATGGGTATTTGGGGGGCATCGCAAGCGGTGGCCTTTGGGTTAGGTGGCCTTATCGGTGCGATTGGCGTTGATGCTGGTCGCGCGATCATGGGGTCGGCTCCCGATGCCTTCATGTTAGTTTTCGGCGCAGAAGCCGGTTTGTTTATCGTGGCCGCGCGACTCGCGCTGGGTGTGGCGGCCGTTCACCCGAAAATCACCATCTCAACACAACAGGAGCTGACAGCATGACGTTCGTTCGGCATAATTTTGAATATGATACCGTCATTGTTGGCGGCGGACCCTCTGGCGCGACGGCGGCGACTGATCTTGCCAAGTCCGGACACCGGGTGCTGCTGCTTGACCGAGCCGGGCGGATAAAGCCTTGCGGCGGTGCCATTCCGCCACGCTTGATCAAGGATTTTGAGATTCCTGATCATTTGCTCGTTGCCAAGGCGCGGTCGGCACGAATGATCGCCCCGTCCGACAAGACGGTTGATATGCCCGTCGGCGATGGTTTTGTAGGGATGGTTGATCGCGATGAATTTGATGAATGGCTGCGTGCCCGCGCCGAGGAAACGGGCGCGGATCGCCGGACCGGTACCTTTGAGCGGGTTGATCGAGACCCCGATGGAACAGCAGTGGTTGTCTATACCGAGCGCCGCGGCGGCGAAGAGCTGCGGGTGCGGACACGCTCGGTCCTGGGTGCAGATGGCGCGCGCTCAGCCGTTGCCCGGCAGAATTTAAAAGGCGCGGAGCGTGTGCCGTGTGTATTTGCCTATCATGAGATCATAAAATCACCCGCTGCAAGTGCGGAGTATGACCCGACGCGCTGTGATGTTTTCTATCAGGGAAAGCTCTCGCCGGATTTTTACGCCTGGATTTTCCCACATGGCGAGACGGCTAGCGTTGGCGTCGGTAGCGCCCACAAGGGTTTTGAGCTCCGCGACGCGATTAGTCGGCTTCGAGCGCAAAGCGGGTTGGAGGGTTGTGAAACAATTCGTCGTGAAGGCGCGCCGATTCCTTTGAAACCATTAAAGCGTTGGGACAATGGTCGCGACATTTTGGTTGCTGGTGATGCCGCCGGTGTGGTTGCACCTGCTTCGGGTGAAGGTATCTATTATGCCATGGCGGCAGGGCGTTTCGCAGCAGACGCCCTGACTGCCTTCCTCGCCACCGGCGATGCGAGGGCACTCAAACAGGCCCGCAAGAAATTCATGCGCGCGCATGGCCGGGTGTTTCTGGTCTTGGGTATCATGCAGTATTTCTGGTATAACAACGATAAGCGGCGCGAGCGCTTTGTGAAAATTTGCGAGGATAAGGACGTCCAGGAGCTGACTTGGCAGGCCTATATGAACAAGGAGCTGGTGCGGCGCAAACCAATGGCGCATATCCGTATTTTCTTTAAGGATATGGGGCACCTGCTCGGCTCGGCTGCCTGAATCGATGAGCCGGGCATGGCTCTTCCCGATAGTTCTCGCAGCGATGGTGGCGACTGCGGTCGCCGCCCTTGGATCAACAATTACCGTGCTTGGTCCATGGTATCATGGCCTGGTTCAGCCACGCTGGGCGCCACCTGACTATGTCTACGGCATGGGCTGGACGGCGATTTATGCACTGACTGTGCTTGCGGCCGTGTCGGGTTGGCGGATGATGCAAGCTGGGGAAAGCGACCTGCTGATTACGCTTTACGCTATCAACGGTTTCTTGAATATCACTTGGAGCCTGCTTTTCTTTCAGCTGCAGCGGCCCGACTGGGCGGTGATTGAAGTGATCTTCCTTTGGCTCTCGGTGGGGTCGCTGATCCTATACACGTGGCGGCGTTCAATCATTGGCGCAGTTTTGCTAATACCTTACCTGCTCTGGGTCACATTTGCGGGTTATCTGACGATGACGATTGTGCGCCTGAACGGGCCATTTTCCTGAGACCATCCACAATGGCGGCAGTGCTTCTCTCGCCCGGCGCCCACCTTGCCGATCTTCGGCTGAGTTCGGCGCAAATAGCAACAAACGGGGGTTCGGCGTTAAAATCGAACCCCGTTTTGATTAAGACTGCACCCCGAGATAAGCGATGACATCAGCGCGCTTTTGCGGATCAACCAGACCGGGATAGGTCATCTTGGTACCGGGGACGATGCGCTGTGGAGCTTCGAGATACTGGAACAGTTTTTCAGGCGTCCAGGTGATGCCGCTATTCTTGTTCGCAACTGAATAGGTATAAGCAGCGACTTCGCCTGCCTTGCGACCAACAATCGCATGCAGCGACGGTCCAATCTTGTTCACGCCGGGTTCGACGGCATGACAGACCTTGCAGGCCGCAAAGACGGCTTCGCCTTTGGTGGCATCGCCTGTGTATGAGGCAAACTTCACCCCACTGACGGTATCGGTGTTGTCAACGGCGATGCTTGCGGCAGCCGGTGGGGCTGCTGTCGCGGCGGGTGTTTCTGCGGCGGGAGCAGCAGCAGTAGGCGCAGCGGGTGCTTCCACCGTAGTTTCTTCGGCTGGTTTTTGCGAACACGCGGCTAAAGTGAGCGCTGAGGCGGCAACGCCAAATGCGGTCCGGCCGAACAGATTCATCGAATTGAACTGCATTGTTTCCTGCTCCTGCAACATGGACCGGAACGACCCGGGCCAATTCCATTGACCATTATTCTAGAACGCAGATGTCGAGAATTTGTTACACCGCTTCGCCCCGAAAAACATTAAATTTACGCAAAGCGGGGAATGCGATGGTTCACGGCGCGTATTCCGCACCCCCAGCGGGCCGCAAAAAAGGGCGGTCCTTTGCAGGACCGCCCCGGATACATTGTGCGGAAAGAAAGATCAGCGCTTTGAGAACTGGAAGCTGCGACGCGCTTTTGCCTTGCCATATTTTTTACGTTCAACCGTGCGGCTGTCGCGCGTCAGGAAACCTGCCGCTTTTACAGGTGCGCGCAGGATAGGCTCATATTTGGTCAGTGCCTGGCTGATGCCGTGCTTTACCGCACCGGCCTGACCCGAAAGGCCACCGCCCTTGACAGTGCAGGTGACATCATACTGCCCAGTCCGTTCGGCAACGCCAAAGGGCTGGTTGATGACCAGACGTAACGTAGGGCGCGCAAAATAAATCTGCTGATCACGGCCATTGATGATGATCTTGCCTGAACCGGGCTTGATCCAGACACGGGCGACCGCGTCCTTTCGGCGGCCAGTGGCATAAGCGCGACCGAGATTGTCGATGATCTGCTCACGAAGTGGCATTGGCGCGGGCGCCGGGCCGCTGTTGGAGACCATGATGTCGCCAGCAACCTGGGCAGGCGCTGCTGCCCGCGTGGCACCGGAAAGGTCAGCGAGATCGGAGAGAGATTGACGATTGTCGGACATTAGTTGCCCACCTTGTTCTTGCGGTTCATGCTTGCGATGTCGAGGACTTGCGGGTCCTGCGCCACGTGCGGGTGCTCGGCACCTTTATAAACGCGCAGATTGCGCATCTGATCGCGACCCAGCGGTCCGCGCGGGATCATCCGTTCGATTGCCTTTTCCAGAACACGCTCAGGGAAACGTCCTTCAAGCACTTTGCCTGCGGCAACACCCTTGATGCCGCCGGCATAGCCTGTGTGCTTGTAGTAAATCTTGTCCTTCAGCTTCTTGCCAGTGAAGCGGATTTTGTCCGCATTGATCACGATAACATTGTCACCGCAATCAACGTGCGGGGTAAAGCTGGGCTTGTGTTTGCCGCGGAGCACGTTGGCGATGATCGTGGCAGCGCGACCGACTACCAAGCCGTCGGCATCAACAATATGCCATTTCTTCTCCACCTCATGCGGCTTTACCGATTTGGTGGTCTTCATCAGCGCCTTCATGGGGCCAGACCTTTTCTATTGAAACAAAAAAACCTCCCTGACCGGGCGGCTCGATTGACCGGCTTTTTAGACGGCAAAGCGACAAAGTCAAGGATTTGCGCGGTCTCCGTGAAGGGTATCAGGATACCGTATAATAGCGCTGCTAGCCAAACAGGTATCGCGCGATCCTCTGATTTCTCAAACGATGGGCGCAGGTCGTCCGATGGCGTGCGCTGCAACAACTGCCGCGATCAGCGTCAGCGCGGCATTCACCTGATGCACAACAGCCACGGTGATCGCGACTCCGCTGAGAAGCGTGGCAATACCAAGGACGATCTGCAGCGTAACCAGCACGGCAATGGCAACCCCGGCCCGGATTGCCCCGGCCCGAACCGCGCACCAAGCCAACAAGCCAAGCCCGGCGGCAGCCGCAAAGGCAAACCAGCGGTGGATGAATTGCACAACAATCGGGTTGTCGACGGCGTTGCGCCAAGCCGGATCGAGCATCGGGGCACCTGCTGGGAACCAGGCGTCCCCCATTAAGGGCCAGCTCGAAAAGGCGTAACCGGCGTCGAGACCAGCGGTAAAAGCCCCGAACATGATCTGCGCCATCAGCAAGAAGAGCGCCGCAATCGCAATAAGGTGGAGCCGCGCTGGCCGGGCCAGTGGCATTGCTGCCAACGCTCGCAAGTCCAGCGCGGTCCACACAATACCTCCGAGCAGCACGAGCGCCGTCATGAGATGCACTGCGAGCCGGACATGGCTGACATCGGTTCGCACCGATAACCCTGAAGCGACCATCCACCACCCGATAGCACCTTGCATACCGCCCATAGCAAGAAGCGCAGTCAGGCGCAGACCATAGCCAGCCGGAATTTGGCGCCGCACCGCAAACCAGAACAACGGCATCGCGAACGCGAGCCCGATTAGCCGCCCCAATAACCGGTGAGAATACTCCCAAAAGAAAATGGCCTTGAACCCGGCCATCGTCATGCCTTGGTTCAGCTGAATATATTCAGGTATCTTCTTGTAATTATTAAACTCAGCCTGCCAGTCGGCCTCCGTGAGGGGCGGGACCGTGCCGCTGATCGGCTTCCACTCAGTGATGGACAAACCCGATTCGGTCAGTCGCGTAATTCCGCCGACCATGATCATCAGCAAGACAAGACCGGCAACAGCGAAGAGCCATATCATCATCGCGCGCGGTCGCGTCTGTAGCGTGGCGGAAGTTTGCATCAGCATGCCGCTCCTTACCGCAGCGTGCCTGCTACGTCACCATCGTCCAAAGGCTATATATCAATAGGCCGGATGATATATTGTAACTGTAATCGCTCTGTGCCAAGGATAATGCATGACGACTATCCAGCCAAACCAACCCCAAACGATTCGACCACCCAGTTTTGATCAATTGGCGATGGGTTTGTCTGGTCTTTGCGCGGTGCATTGTCTGGCAACATCGGTGCTTGTTGCGTTGGCGGCTTCGGCGGGCGGCTTGCTGGTCAATCCAATCGTTCATGAGATTGGGCTGATCTTTGCCATTCTCCTCGGTGCTGTTTCACTGGGACGCGGGATGATCGAGCATGGCTACATGATGCCAGTTTCCATCGGTGCGCTTGGCCTGGGTGTGATGGCCGGAGCGATCAGCTTGCCCCATGATGGCAGCGGGGAGACTTTCTTCACATTGATCGGGATTGGACTTTTGGCACTCGGCCATGATTTGAATCGACGTGCTGCCCGCTGACTTTGCTTGCTGCATCGATCAAGAAGGCCTAGTTTTGAGCAATGAAGCAACATCTCCATAACGAACATAAAGGTTTGGCACTCGCGACCGCAGCGCAGGCGACGCTCGAGCGGTCGGGCGAGCAATGGACAAGCATGCGTGCCAAGATATTTGAGGCGCTCGCCTCGTTCGATAAACCCGCTTCTGCCTATGATATCGCTGACGCCGTCTCGAGACTGGAAGGCAGGCGCGTCGCTGCCAACAGTGTCTATCGCATCCTCGACCTTTTTGTTGCCGCCAATTTAGCGCGACGCGTGGAGAGTGCGAATGCTTACATCGCCAATGCCCACCCCGATTGTCTGCACGACTGCATCTTTCTGGTTTGCGATCATTGCGGGCAGACCACACACCTGGATGACGATGAGATTACCGGCGGGGTCCGGTCCGCCGCTCTTGCAGCCGGTTTCTCGCCTGTCAGGCCGGTGATTGAAGTTCGCGGAAAATGCGCAACCTGCGCTTGAATCAACGCGCTAGAGTCGCTTCCCCATTCTGACGAGTGGGACGCCGACCTCATTCACGGCTGGGGCATACGACCGCTCGATCTCCGCATAACCGCATGCGCGGTAGAGTGGCTCCCCGGCCAAGGTCGCCATTAATTCTGTTCGGTCAAAACCTGCGCGCCGGGCCGCATCTTCGCAAAGTTCGAGGATCAACCGGCCGATGCCGCGACGCGCAAAATCAGGATCGGTGAACATCGCCCGGATCCGCGCAGCGTCAGTGCCCGGACTCAATTGCTGCGGATTCCGCAACGCCGCGCTGTGATTGCCGCCATAAAGTGTCGCGCGATTGCTCCAGCCGCCACATCCGGCGAGGCGGTCGCCAGCAAATACCAAGACGTAACTTTTATCATCGATCAATTGGGTGTCGAGGCCCATGACCGCTCGGCTGGCTGCGACCTGCTGTGCATCCAAAAATTCGCGCAGCAGCGCCACGATTGCGCGCTCCATCAGCGCAGAAATGGCGGGAATATCGGTCGATAGTGCCAGGCGGTGGGTCAGATCAGGCATGCAAAATTGTCACGTTCAGTCCTAAAGATGGTTTAAAGTCTGCCAGGAAGGGTGAAATGTTCGACTCAAGGGTAGCGCTCGGCTAGTTTAAGACCATGACTAACATTCCTGCAACGCCGCTGCTTGACACGGTCACCTATCCCTCTGATTTACGTAAGCTTTCATCGGATCAGCTGCCGCAATTTGCAGCGGAGTTGCGTTCGGAGATGATTTCGGCGGTTGGTGTGACGGGGGGTCATCTGGGATCGGGGCTTGGCGTTGTTGAGCTGACGGTTGCGATTCATTATGTGTTTAACACGCCTGATGACCGGTTGGTGTGGGATGTTGGCCATCAATGTTACCCGCACAAGATCATCACCGGCAGGCGCGATCGGATACGGACGTTGCGGATGGGCGGTGGCCTG
>JBBQAU010000003.1:0-27629 GCA_038316685.1 Sphingomonadales bacterium | reverse complement strand
GACAGCGGAATATCGTCATAATGCCAGCGAACGAAAAAACGGTTGTTCGGGGTGAATACCCCCTGATCGAAAACCTCGAGCGGGGTTTCGAGCAAGGGTGCCCGACTACGATGGAGGATCATGCCGTGTTTGCCGGGATAGGCGTCCGTCATTGGCAGCCTGCCGCCGCCGCCCTGCAGGCCCAGATCGATGAGTTTTTGTGCCCATAACGGTGTCGCAGCGCCAGCACCGCCGAACGCCATCACCGCGATGGCGCGCCGCCGTTCGATATCAAGCATTGCCCGCAGCAAGTGGCGCAAAGCGTGCGACTTGTCGTCCAACGAGCATCAACTGCTCAAAGACCGCCGGATCGCTCGCGCCGCCTTCGTCATCAAATTTGGTGATCTGGGTGTTGATGGCTGCTGCAAACGGCGTCGGCCAGCCGCGTAGTGCATGGACGATTGACCTGAGCGCCGCAATCGTGCTGCCCGTCGCCTGCCATCCATAAGCTGTGGCAATCAGCCCTACGGGCATGTCGGCGAGATACGGGCGGGAATCGCGAGCGGTTTCCTCAAGCAAATCAAGCGCATTCTTCACCACACCGGAAATGCTGCCGTGGTAACCCGGGCTGGCAATGATAAGCGCAGAGGCCTGACGCATCGTGTCAATGAAATCGCGCTCATCGCTGGTCCGCTCGGTTGTTTTGGGATTGTATAGCGGTAATCGCGCCATGTCCTGCCCGCCGAACAGCCTTGTGCGAAAGCCCTCGCGCGCCGCGCTATCGAGCGCAATCCGCAGCGCCCGCTCGGTCGATGCAACGCCGCCAATGGTGCCGCCGATCCCCACGACCAAGGGCTGGCCAGCAGCAGCGGCTAAAAGCGGTTCGGCCATCAAAATCCTCAGGACAGGAGCGCGTGATCGATATTGGGCAGCACATGACGGGCAAATAAATCCGCCTCTGCCGCATGGGGATAGCCCGACAATATAAAGGCCTCAATGCCCATATCGCGATAATCGTTGAGCTTGGCGAGGACTTGGTCGGGATCGCCGACAATTGCCGCACCACAGCCGGACCGCGCACGACCGACGCCGGTCCACAGATTTGGCTCGGCATAACCATCATCGCCAGCATTGTCACGTAGTGCGGCTTGTGCTGCCACCCCGGCCGACAGTGAATCAAGTGACTTTGCTCGGATCGCCGCGCCTTGTGCTGCATCAAGCTTCGACAACAATCGATCAGCGGCGACGCGGGCTGCGCCCTCGGTTTCGCGGACGATGATATGGGCGCGGTAGCCAAAGCGCAGGGTGCGCCCATGCGCCTTTGCCCGCGCGGTCATATCAGCGATAATCTCGGCAACAATTTCGCGCTTGTCGGGCCACATGAGATACACGTCGCAGCCCTTGGCAGCGGCTTCGCGCGCATCGGGCGAAAGGCCACCGAAATAGAGCTGCGGCGCCTTGCCGGAAACCGTGCCGATCCGTGGCGGATCAAGCTTGAGCTGCCAAAACTCGCCCTGGTGGTCGAGCGGCTCTCCGTTAAGCACCGTCTTCAGGATCGCCATCGCCTCGGTTGTGCGACGGTAACGCGGTGCAGATGCGAGTGTTTCGCCGGGCATGTCAGACGAAATGACGTTGATCTTCAGGCGTCCGCCCAGCATCCGATCAATTGTGGCAATCTGGCGCGCCAATTGCGGTGGCCAGCTTTCGCCGACGCGCACCGCCATCAGCAAAGCCAATTTAGTCAGCATTGGCGCGATCGCGGCCGCAAAGGCGGTGGTGTCGATCCCTAACGCATATCCCGAAGGCAGCAGGATATTGTCAAACCCGCCGGTTTCGGCCTGCAGAACGATATCGCGGCAATGTTCCCAGCTCGATTTGAGCATCGGGTCAGGCGCGCCGAGAAATTCATAATCATCGTCACACAGCGCCGAAAACCAGCTGATTTCACACGGCGAGCCTGCCGTCATGGCAAATTCTCACCACGCGATGCGACCAGAACGTCATACCAGGCTTGCCGGGTCCAGCGCGGTTTGAACGCGTCGCCAATCTCGGCAATCCGGGCAAGATTTTGTGTGCCGACAATTGGGATGGCCCGGGCGGGATGCGCCATGATCCAGCTATAGGCAGCAGCAGCGCGTGACACGCCGGCGGCATTGGCGACAACATCAAGTGCCGCCGCGACCGCCCGCGACCGATCATCCTGCGGATCGCCAATCCTGCCCCCGCCAAGCGGCGACCAGGCGAGCACCGCCATGCCCCGCTCCATCGCCAGATCGAGCAACCCGCTTTCAATTGGCTCAAGCGCAAGCGGCGAAAATTCGGGCTGGTGGCTGATGAGCGGGATCGACAAAAAAGCGGCGAGCGCGGTCGTCTGCGACACAGTGTAATTTGAAACACCCACCGCACCTACCTTTCCCGAGTTGACCATGTCTTCAAGCGTGCGGGCCAGTTCCTGGGGATGGGCCAGAATGTCAGGTCGGTGAATTTGATAAAGCTCAACGCGGTCAACCCGGAGCCGACGCAGCGAGTTCTCAAGCGCACCCGTCAGATAGGCGGGGCTTGAATCATAGGGGACCGGTGGCGTAATTCCGCCCTTGGTCGCGAGCACTATTCGGTCGCGCAGTGACCCAGCTTCGGCGAAGACTTTTCCCAGCAACGCCTCCGCATCGCCAAAGCCGCCCGATCCGTCAAAGCCGTAAATATCGGCGGTGTCGAACAAGGTTACACCGGCATTGAGCGCTGCTTCGACAAGCTCTCTAGCTTGTGTGACACTAGCGTGACCAAAACGCCACATGCCCCAGGCAATCGGCGAGACCATCAATCCACTCTTGCCGAGCGGGCGGGAATCGGGTGTAACTGTGCTTTCAGACATCGCTGTCATACATAGAGGCGGGAACCTTGGGAGAGCAAGTGCGCTATGGTCTGGTCGGCACCGGGATGATGGGTGTCGAACATATCAACAATCTTGCAATGACGCCGGGTGCCATCGTCACTGCCATCGCTGATCCTGCGCAAAACTCGCTTGGCTGGGCCAAATCGGCACTCGGGGCACGAGCCGACGCGGCCAAAGCATTTGAAAGCGTTGATGCACTGGCCGCCAGCGGTCGCTGCGATGCGGTGATTGTTGCTTCACCCAATTATACCCACCGCGACGTGCTGGTGCCGCTTTTCGACGCTGGGCTACATATTCTGTGTGAAAAGCCGATCGCGACGACGCTTGCGGATGCGCACTGGATTGTTGACCGTGCAGGCCAGACCGACCGGCTGTTCTGGACGGCGATGGAATATCGCTACATGCCGCCCGCTGCCCGCTTCATTGAACAAATCCAGGCCGGACGCATCGGCACGCTCAGGATGCTCTCGATTCGCGAGCATCGCTTTCCCTTCCTGCCCAAGGTTAGCAATTGGAACCGGTTCTCGCGCAACACCGGCGGCACGATGGTGGAGAAATGCTGCCATTTCTTTGATCTGATGCGGCTGATCATCCAGGCCGAGCCGGTGCGGGTTTACTGTTCAGGCGCGATGGACGTGAACCATCTTGATGAGGACTATGACGGCGAGCGGCCGGACATCATCGACAATAGCTTTACCACGGTTGATTTCGACAATGGCGTCCGCGCGATGCTCGATCTCTCGATGTTTGCTGAGGGTGCCGAAAATCAGGAGGAAATCGTCGCGGTGGGCGACAGGGCGCGGCTGGACGTCCTGATCCCGGAAGGGACCATCGTGTTTTCGCCGCGCGTTGGCTTCAATAACCCAAAAAATGTTTCACGAGAGGTGATTGCGGTTGATCCAATGGCGTTGAAGGCGGGCAGCCATCACGGATCGACGTTCTACGAGCATCAGCGCTTTAACGCTGCCGTGCGCGGGCAGGGTGTGGCTGAGGTGAGCGCACATGACGGGATGATGGCGGTCGCGATCGGCGCGGCTGCCGAACTCAGCGCGCGCGAACGGCGCGTTGTTGCGATGGCTGAATTCGGACTGTGAAAAGGCGCAGTTTCAGCGCGTGAGAAGATTGTGACCGGTAACCAAAACCAGAAACCGATAAACATGTTGATATGGGGAGGAAAAACATGAGAAAATCGATACTGAAGATGAGTGTGGCTTCGGCTGCGCTATTGCTGTCTGTGCCGGCACTGGCGCAAACGGTACCTGCCACCAATCAGCCTGCCGCTGATCCGGCTGAAACTGATCCTGGCGATATTGTCGTCACCGCGCAGAAGCGCAACGAACGGCTGCAGAGCATTCCACTAGCGGTTACGGTCGTTTCAGGTGATGCGCTGAATAATATCGGCAAGGTTAGTCTTGAAGGTGCGGCATATCTGGTGCCATCGCTCAACTTTCTGAAATCAGGCACGACGCTCAATCAGGCGCTGTTCCTGCGCGGTGTCGGCACGGCGACCTTTTCAATCGCGGGTGAGCCTTCGGTTTCGACCGTCGTCGATGGTGTAGTGTTCAGTCGCGCGGGTGAGGCGTTTGGTGATCTGGTCGATATCGACCGGTTGGAGGTTCTTCGCGGTCCGCAGGGCACGCTCTTTGGCAAGAACGCCTCGGCTGGTGTGGTCAACATCATCTCGAAAAAACCGACCGCTGACTTTGGCGGCTATGCTGAAATCGGCTGGTTTAGCGATCAGGAATATCGCGGACGCGCCGCACTCAACGTGCCGCTCGGTACGGATGTTCGATCGCGTCTGACGGGCTTTTATTCTAACTTTGCCGGTAATATCCGCAACGTAACGGTCAACCAGACCGTCAACGGCTGGGAACATTATGGTGGTCGTCTGCAACTTGAGGCGGACGTTACATCCGATTTGAAACTGAGCTTCAGCGCGGACTATCGCTATAATAATGACAATTGCTGTGCTGACATCATCGCCACGCCGCCCATCAACGGCGCGACGGGTCTGGTAACGACGAATGCTTCAACCGCCGTCTTGCCAACGCCGCTTGGCGACCGCACGCGTCAAGTCGCGCAGAATCTCGTCACGCGGACAATTGAGGAGGGCTATGGGTTCTCGCTGCAGGCTGACCTGGCCATTGGGACGCACATGCTGACGTCAATCACGGCGTGGCGCGGTTACAAGAACACCGAAATTCGCGACGGAGACTGGTTGCCAGCGGCGGCGATCGGTTTCAACCAATTGCACGATTTTGGGCCGCAGACGGGTGACACCTTCACCCAAGAAGTCCGGCTGACGTCGCCCGGGGGCAAGTTGTTCGATTATGTTCTCGGCGGATTTTATTCGCGTGCGGATTCAACCCGTATCTTCGCGCGTGATGTTCAACGTTGCTCGGCACTGGCGGCACCTGCTACGACCGTGTTCACTCCGTGCACCAGCCCGCTTGCTGGGCCATCGAACTTCCCGAGCGGCACGGCGACCTTTGGTTCGGTGTTCGAGAATTTCGCTTTGTTTGGTCAGGGCACCGCGAACATCGCCTCATGGTTCCGCTTTATCGGCGGCTTCCGTTTCACCAGCGACAGCCTGAGTGTCTTCCACTCGCGCGTGTCACGCAATCTTGATCTTGCGGCGGGCGTTCCGGTCGGCACTGGCGGCATCAATCCGAATTTCGATCAGGGTGTGTTTAATTCGGCTGGCGTAAACGGTACGCCGCTTGCTTCCAATGGCGTACCGTACCGCGCCTCGACGTCGGCAACGGATTTGTCCGGTAAGGCAGGTTTCCAGGTGGACATCACGCCGAACAATATCACCTATGGCACCTATACGCGTGGATTTAAGGGGCCGGCCTATAACGTGTTCTTCAACCTGTCGAAGAGCGGGACCAACGTCATCGCGCCAGAAACATCGAATGCCTATGAAATTGGTCTCAAAAACACGTTTCTTGATGGTCGCCTGACGCTTAATATTGCGCTGTTCCTTGCGCAATATGAGAATTTTCAGGCAAATAACCCTGATCTTGTAGCTGACGTTGTCGTGACGCGATTCACCAATGCGGGTCGCGTTTCGACGCGCGGTGTCGAAGTTGAATCAGTGTTGCGCCCGATCAATGATCTGACGATTGCGGGCGGCTTCGCCTATACAGACGCGCGCGTCGATCAATTCAATGCAGCACCGGGTGCGGCCGTGACGGCGATCATCCCGGCCGGGACTCCACTGGCCTTCGCACCAAAGTGGAAGGGCAATCTGTCGATCGATTATCGCATTCGCACCGGCGGATCGGTCGATGTCTTCCTTGGCGCACAGGGTTCCTATCAAAGCTCGCAACTCTCGTTGTTCGCGCCTGATGCGATCCAGCGGCGGCTGGGCACAATCCCGGCCTATGGGCTGGTCAACCTGACGGCGGGCATCCAGGACAAGAATGATCGCTTCCGGCTGACCTTTCTGGTGCGCAACCTGTTCGATCAAAGCTTTGCTGCTGCTATCATCAATGGCGGGCCAGGCGGTGCCTATCGTTACCAGATCCCGCGTGACGCCGATCGTTATTTCGGGATCATTGGTCGCTATAATTTCTAGGCGCGCCTAATTGGCAAGAACTTAACCCGGCAGAAGCAATTCTGCCGGGGCTTGCTTTGGTCAGTGGCGCAGCGCCATGCCGTCGCCGCGCTCGCTTTCATCAACGGGGATAATCTGCGGGATCAGCAGCTGGATAAAGCCAAGCGCGAGCAGATACGACCCCGAACAAATCGCCAGCAGCGGGCCATAGCCCCAGCCATGCGCGAGTGAAAAGGCGGCAAGCTGGATAAGACCAATCGACCACAAATTGCCGCAAAATGCCGCCATCCCGATCACGGATCCAACCGCGCGCGCAGGAAACACATCCGTTGCCAGCCCAAACAAATTTGTCGAAAAACCCTGATGGGCAAACAATCCAAGCCCAAGCAGCAAAGCCGCACTCCACGGGCTGGTGACAAACAAGACCAGCGTCACGGGTAGGATTAATAGGGCATAGATCAGCATTGTCGTCTTGCGCGCGCGATCAACGCTCCACCCCGCGCGCATCAGTCGTGTCGGCAAATATCCGCCGGTCAACGCGCCCAGCGCCGCAAAGACATAGACCAAAGCGACGGGCAACCCAATCGTCCCTTGGGGCAAGCCAAACAGCCGGTGAAAAAGATCAGGCAACCAGCTGAGCATGAAGAACCAGACCTGATCCGACAGCACCTTGGCAATCGCCAGCGCCAGCGTCTTGCGATCCCGCACCAGGGTGCCCCAAGCGATGGGTGTCGGTTGCGCGCCTTCTGTTGCGACGGGCTGAACTTTGATCGCGAACCAGACCGCGACCCAGACGAGGCCCAGCCCACCTGCGACCAGAAACGCTGCCTGCCAGCCAAAGGCAATCGCCAGCGCCGGAATGGCAAGCGGGGTCACAATTGCACCGACATTGGGGGCGGTGTTGACCACGCCCAGCGCGATTGATCGCTCTTTCTGGTTAAAATAGGTCGCGGCCGACTTTACTGCCGCCGGGGTGCCAACCGATTCTGCCGCACCAAGCACAATTCGGGCGGCAATGAATCCGACGACGCCGGTGGCAAAGGCATGCGCCATCCCAGCCAGGCTCCACACTGCCACGCCCAATGCAAATCCAAGCCGCAACCCGACCCGGTCAATAAACCAGCCCGTCCCCAAAAACGCAAACGCTGCCGATATCTGGAAAGCGGAGACCATGTTGGCGTAATCACCATCCGACCAGCGATATTCAGCCTCCAGCGTTGGCTTGAGCAAGGCAAGGATTTGGCGATCAACATAATTGAGCATGATCGCAAAGAAGACCATCGCCACAATCACCCAGCGCGTCGCGCCCTTGCTGCCCGCCATCAATGAACTTCCCCCAAGCATCTTTTGCGATAACGTTGTCATACCCCCCGTCATCCGGCTAGCCCTTTTGGCGAAACGCGATAGAAGACAGGCGGTGGGGACGATGCAAGCTAAACCGACGCCCAAAAAGCTGCCCATGGCGGCTGACCTCTATGGTGATATCGAGCCGAGCCCCAAGGCGACGTGGCGCGGCTATTTCCCGGGGTTGATGGTTGTCGCAGCGGGTACGCTGGCGGCGGGATTCATTGCGGATCGTTATGGCGTGCCGCTGACGTTGATGGCGTTGCTGATTGGTCTCGCGCTCAATTTCTTAAGTGCAGACGATCGGTTGAGCGCAGGGCTTGCCTTTGCCTCACGGTCATTACTGCGCTGGGGCATTGTGCTGGTTGGCGCGCGCGTGACGTTCGGCCAGATTGCAGCATTGGGGCCAATCGCGCTGATCGCTGTCGTCGTGATTGTCTCGGTGGTTATTGCGACTGGCATATTTGTTGCGCGCCGGTTTGCTTTCGATGCGAGCTTTGGCGTGCTCGCGGGTGGTGCTGTGGCAATTTGCGGCGCATCCGCAGCACTTGCCCTTGCCACCACATTGGGGGAGCGGCGGGTAAGTCAGGCGCAGCTGACGATCGTTCTCGTTGGCATTTCGGCGATGAGTGCGGGCGCGATGGTTCTTTACCCGATCATCGCGCATCTTATGGCACTCAGCGATCTGAAAGCCGGGTTCATGCTGGGCGCATCAATCCACGACGTCGCACAGACATTGGGGGCGGGTTATTCCTATTCTCCGGGTGCCGGCGAGATCGCAGCCATCGTCAAGCTGACACGTGTGGCCCTGCTCGCACCCGTGCTTGCTGTGGCCGCGCTTTTTCTGCCGCGAGAGGGCAGCAAGGCGACCGGACCCGGCATTCCCTGGTTTGTGGCCGGGTTTTTTGTGATGGCGGGGTTCAATTCCTTTGGGGTGATCCCGGTGGTTGCAGCAAGCGTCACCGAAAAGGCGGCCGCCGCCATGCTGGCTGCCGCCGTGACCGCCACTGCAATCCGATCACCCATGCGGCAATTGCTTGAGGCAGGCCCCCGTCCGCTGCTGGTAATTGCGGCGGCAACGCTTACCGCGCTGCTCCTTTCGATCCTTGCCGCGTTGTTTGTCATTGGTTAGCGGCGCGCGGTGGAGCCCCGGCTGATCAACTCATAAGCGACCTCGCGCCGCTCGGCGGGTTCAGCCGTGGGTGCCAAGAGCAGGTCAGCGGCCTGATGCGCCAATTCGCGCGTTGGCTGTCGGATCGTCGTCAGCGGTGGCCAAACGACTTGCGCAAGCGAGGTATCGTCGAAACCTGCAATCGATAACTGCGCAGGCACTTGAATCCCAAGCCGATGTGCGGTGGCGAGCGCTCCAGCAGCCATATCATCGCTCGCCGCAAAGATCGCAGTTGGCGGGTGACGCAGCGCTAGGAGAGCCTCTGTTTCGGTGGAGCCTGACCCAAAGTCAAAGGTGCCCGTGCGGATCAGCGCAGGATCCTCGGCAATCCCACCCTCAGCGAGCGCCGTCAGATAACCGAGGGTGCGCTGTTTGCTTGTCGCATAGCTCGGATGTCCGGCTATGAACCCAATTCGTTGATGGCCAAGCGAGCGCAGATGGCGCGTCATGGTGGCCGCCGCCGCTTCGTTGTCAATGAATGTGGAGGGGCTTGCCCCGAGCATCGTCCCCGGCGATACCCGGACGAAGCATACGCCGCGACGCTGAAGCAACTCGAGAACGGCAGGATAATCGGTAATTGGCGGTGTCAGGATCAGCCCGTCAATTTGGGTCGCATCGATCAGGCTTTCGATTTCATCAAGGATTTTGGTCGAGTTACGGTCATAAGGCTGCGCAATCATCCGCACCCCGGCCTGCTCGCATCGATCACGAACGCCCGATTGCATTTCATAAACATAATAGGGGCTGGGATTGTCGCAGATCAGCGCGATCTGGAACGAGCGTTTGCCAGCGAGCGAGCGCGCCGCGAAATTGGGGCGAAAATTGAGCCGGGCGACGACTTCCCTGACCCGTGCCCTGGTGTCAGCCGCAACATATTTTTCATTATTCAACACGCGAGATACGGTCTTGATTGAGACGCCAGCTTCCCGGGATATGTCCTTAATCGTGAAGCCCAATCGTTGCCCCCATTTTGTGACGCGCGCAAAACTGCTAAATCGATGTGCATGACCAGCATTGCTTCGTCCACCCTGCATCATCAATGGACTTGTCATAGGTGATCTATTTAAGTAACACGGTCGTTGGCTTGCCCCTGGGCCACACAGAGCAAAATGATGCGTTCAGTTCCTTTTGATCGCTCTCCCACCGGGCTCTCGTCCCGGCTTGACGAGGTTCCGCTCGACCTGACCGGCGGCCTTCCGCCCCCTGACGACTATGATTTCGACGAGCCGGACGATCGTGACGAATGGCTGGACGATATCGATGACCGCGCCCCGCTGCTGACCAATCGGCGCTGGGCCTGGTTTGTCCGCATTATCGCTGCCTTTATTGTCTTGCTGGTCGTCATCGTTGGCTGGCTGTTCTTCACTGCCCCGTTATCTAAATCGCTCGAACCGCCAACGTCGCCCAGCATCACCTTACTGGCCGCCAATGGCACCCCGATTGCCCGGCGCGGCTCAACAATTGGCAGGCCCGTCGATGCCGGAAAATTGCCGTCACACGTCACCGATGCATTTCTCGCAATTGAGGATCGACGCTTTTATAGTCATTGGGGCATCGACCCGGTGGGGATCATCCGCGCCATGGCCCACAATGTGGCAGCAGGTAGTTGGCGAGAGGGTGGCAGCACGATCACCCAGCAGCTTGCCAAAAATGCCTTCCTCGATTCCGATCGCACGGCGGGGCGCAAAATCCGCGAGGCGCTCATCGCGTTATGGCTGGAAGCCTGGCTGACCAAAAACGAAATTCTTTCACGCTATCTGTCCTACGTCTATTTTGGCGATAATGTTTATGGGCTGCGGGCGGCGGCGAAGCATTACTTCAGCACCACCCCCGAAGGACTGACGATCGGTCAGGCGGCAATGCTCGCCGGGTTGGTGAAAGCACCATCGCGGTTGGCGCCGACGGACAATCTGGTGGGTGCCCGCGCCCGTCAGGCGGTGGTCGTGGCGGCAATGGTGCGGGGCGGATTCCTGTCGTCTGCCCGCGCGACCAGCGTAGTCCCGGCACGATTACGACCTGATCAAGTCGCTGCCCTGCCGGACGGCACTTATTTCGCTGATTGGGTGCTGCCTGCCGCTCGTGATCAAGCCGGTGCGATCACAACAGAACCGCGCGTCAAGACCACGCTTGATGTCCGGTTGCAGCGCGCAGCGGAACGCGCCGTGCGGCGTGCGGGCTTGCGGACCGCGCAGGTCGCGCTGGTGGCGATGCGGCCCGATGGGCGTATCGTCGCGATGGTCGGCGGCAAATTCTATGCTGCCAGCCCATTTAATCGGGCGACGCAGGCGCGCCGTCAGCCAGGCTCGGCGTTCAAGCTGTTTGTTTATCTCGCGGCGTTGCGCAGCGGCCTGACACCTGATTCGGAGGTTGAGGATTCGCCAGTCACGATTGGCAATTGGTCGCCTAAAAACAATGAGGGCCGCTATCGTGGGACAATCAGCCTGCGTGAAGCATTCGCCCGGTCGAGCAATGTTGCCGCAGCGCGATTGACTCAAAAAGTTGGCGTCCGCGAGGTTATTCGCGCCGCCCGTGATCTCGGTATTTCGACCCCGTTGCCCGAAGAGGCGACGATTGCGCTAGGCACGGCCAATGTGTCGTTGCTCGAATTGACCGCCGCTTATGCCAGCTTTGCGGCAGGCAGCTACCCCGTGCGACTGCGTGGTCTTGATCAGGCAGAAAAAAGGGGTTGGCTTGATGTCGTCCGTGATCCGACCCGACCGATCGGCGGCCAGATTAATGATCACATGCACGATCTGCTGGCGGCATCGATAGCGGGCGGCACCGGCCGAGGTGCTGCACTATCAATCGAAAGCTTTGGCAAAACCGGGACCAGCCAGGATAATCGCGACGCCCTATTCCTTGGCTTTGCCGATGATCTGGTGGTGGGCGTCTGGGTGGGAAATGATGACAATTCCCCTAACCCCGGCCTGTCGGGCGGCGGTATCCCCGCGCGAATTTGGCGCGATTTCATGCAATCGGCACTGGGGGTTGGGATTGCACGGGTCACGAGCGATGACGCGGCTCCGGAAACGCTGCAACTTCCCGACGTGATTGGCGACATCGTCGAAAACGGGGCGTTTGGCATCGATGGCACGATATCAGGCTTTGGCCTAAACCTGAGCCTGGGCCGTGACGGCGCGATTGAGGTGGACAGCAATTTACCGCGCGAAAATCGTCGGTCGCTGCCAGGCCCGGAACCCGCTGATCGGCCTTCAGTGCAACCCCGGTCAGACCGGCAACCCCAAGGCGGTTGACGGCGGCTGGGCATGTCAGCAATGGCAGGCCATGCGCTTTTTTTCCGACAACGCCGCCCCGGCCTGCCCTGCGGTGCTCGCCGCGCTCAGCACTGCCAATGTCGTTGACACTGCCTATGACGGCGATGGCTGGAGCAAGCAGCTTGATGAGCGCGTATCAGCGCTGTTTGAAACCCCGGTTCGGGCGCTCTGGGTGCCATCGGGCACAGCCGCGAATTGCCTCGCACTGGCGGCGATGTGCCCGCCCCACGGGGCGATCATTTGTCACCACGATGCGCATATCCAGAACGACGAATGCGGCGCACCCGAATTTTATACGCATGGCGCAAAGCTGTTGCTGGCCGATGGCGTTGGCGCAAAGCTGACCCCGGATACGATCCGGGCGGTGCTGGATGCGACGCGCAACGATGTCCATCAAGTGCAGCCGCACGTCATCTCAATCACCAATGCCACTGAATATGGCCGCGTCTATACCCCTGCCGACGTGGCCGCGATCAGCGATTTGGCAAAGGCGCGCGGTCTGTCGCTGCACATGGACGGTGCCCGATTTGCCAATGCGGTCGCCCATATCGGCTGTTCACCCGCCGATGTGACCTGGCGGGCAGGTGTCGATGCGCTCAGCTTTGGCTTCATCAAGAATGGCGGGATGTTGGCCGAGTTGCTGGTCTTTTTCCGCGCAGAACTTGCCGATGCTACGCTCTATCGGCGCAAGCGCGCGGGCATGTTGCTGTCCAAGGGTCGGTATCTGGCAGCACAAGTGCTGGCGATGCTGAATAATGATATTTGGCTGGACAATGCGCGCGCCGCCAATGCGGGGGCTGCATTGCTGGCGACAGCGGCCGGCGATCGGTTGATCCACCCGGTTGAGGCCAATGAGGTGTTTTTGCGGGTCACACCGCAAGAAGCCGCAAGCTTGCGTGCGCTTGGCTTTGATTTTTACGATTGGGGGCCAGGCGAGGCGCGGCTGGTGATTTCCTGGAACCAACAGGCGGGGGACATCCGGCCGCTTGCTGAAGCGATCGCTGCCTTGTGAGTGCATCGCCTGTCGTCCAGTCCACCCGGCTGGCGATCCTCATCCCGTTTGCCATTGTCACCCTGATTTGGGGATCGACCTGGATTGTCATCCGCGATCAACTCAATGTCGTCCCGCCCAGCTGGTCGGTCAGCTATCGGTTCCTGGTGGGCGGCGTGGCCATGATCATTTACGCAGTGATCAGGCGCGAACCGCTGCGGCTTGATGCGCGCGGCTGGGCGTTCGCGATGTTGCTGGCAGTGCTGCAATTTTGCCTAAACTTCAACTTTGTCTATCGCGCCGAGGCGCATATTACCTCGGGGCTCGTCGCGGTCGTCTTTGGACTGTTGCTCATTCCCAACGCACTGCTTGGCCGCTTCCTTCTGGGGCAACATCTGGGGCGACAATTGCTGCTGGGCTCGGCTGTCGCAATGGCCGGAGTTGGCCTGCTGTTCGTCCACGAGGCGCGCGTTGATCCCAATGGTCCAGGCGAGGCGCTGCTGGGAATTGGAATAACGATGTTGGGCGTCATATCCGCCTCATTTGCCAATATCCTGCAAGGCACTGAGACCGCCAAGCGCTACCCGATGGGGACGATGCTGGCTGCGGCAATGCTGCTCGGTGCGCTCATTGACGCGGTGATCGCATGGTCGTTCACCGGGCCGCCAATCGTTGAGTGGCGGCCTGCCTATTTTCTGGGCGTGCTGTATTTGGGGGTCGTGGCGTCAGCCATCGCGTTCACGCTCTATTTCGGGGTTTTACGCGTTATTGGCCCCGCCAAGGCAGCCTATTCAAGCGTACTTGTCCCCATCATTGCCATGCTATTGTCGACGCTGTTTGAGGGCTATCGCTGGTCCCCGTTGGCCATCTCGGGTGCAGCGCTAGCGATGATTGGGTTGGTCATCGCGTTGAGGGCGCGCAGACCGGATGCATAATCTGGATAAACGGGTTGCCAGCCAAGCATGCGCCGCGCCTTTCCATTGGCAACCCGGCGATTTTCGGCATAAAAACCGCGTGCCATTGGTGACAGCCCGGCCTCTTCCATCGTCATCAGGGCCGGCGGTGCTTGGTTGAGTAAACGGCAAGCAAATTCAACCACCTTGTTCTGGCTGCAAGGATAATCATCGCCCAGATTATAGGCTCCCGGCAAGCCAGCCAGACCTGCGACGACGCCGCTGACGATGTCGTCGACATGGATTCGGCTAAACACCTGGTCGGCCAGATCGATCCGATGCGCGCGCCCCGCAACCACGCGATCAAGCGCCGAACGACCCGGACCATAGATGCCCGGCAAGCGGAACACCCGCGCCCCGCTGTAGAGCCAAGCCAAGTCAGCCGTGCTGCGTGCCGATCGCCTGCCGACGATGGCGGCGGATTCATCGACCCAAGCCCCATCTGCATCGCCATAGACGCCGGTTGAAGACAGATAACCTACCCATGGCGTATGGGCGGCGTCTGGGTAGGCTTGCAGCACCGGGTCGCCGCTGTCGTCGGGGGGTATCGAAACGAGGATATGGCTTGCCGCAGCCATTGCCATGCGGACGGCCACTGCATCGTCAAACGCAATCGTGCCCTCACGACCATTTCGACTTGTGCCCACCACCTGCCAGCCCTGTGCGCGGAGGTGCCGGGCGAGGTGCCCAGCGGTATATCCCATCCCGAAGATCAGCATGTTTCCCATAAGCAAAGAACCTATCAGTCCCCCCGGGGGCTGCAAGCCCAGCGATTTTGTTGGCGCACGGGCGATGCTGATCCTATTTGCGGGTGGATGAATGATCATGCTGCCCTATCCGCCCATGCTCTCGTAATCCGGCGTGATGCTTATTGCCCGCCCGAATGGCTCGTGCCGGAGATTGCCCTCGATTTTGCGCTTGATCCGGCGTTGACACGGGTGCGCGCAACGCTTGCCGTCGAACGGCAACCGGGCGCGTTGGGCGTCTTGCGGCTCGACGGCGGCGGCCAGCGGCCCGATTTTGTCAGTGTCGATGGTCACGCAATCACTGACTGGATGATGGACGGCGACAGCTTGCTGATCCCGCTTGTTGGCGATGCGCATATCGTGGTCACAGAAACGGTCATTGCGCCCGATCGCAATACTCAGCTGATGGGCCTCTATGCCTCGAGCGGACTGTTGTGCACGCAGTGCGAGGCCGAAGGATTTCGCCGCATTACCTTTTTCCCTGATCGGCCCGATGTGCTGAGCCGCTATACGGTGCGGATGACCGCGGACAAGGCGCATTACCCCGTGCTGTTGTCGAATGGCGACCCCGTCGGCGCAGGTGATCTGGATGGCGGACGGCATTGGGCCGAGTGGCATGATCCCTTCCCTAAACCCTGTTATCTGTTCGCGCTCGTCGCTGGCGATCTCGTGGCCAATCGTGCGACTTTCACAACCCAATCGGGCCGTGACGTCGCGCTGGGTATCTGGGTGCGGCAAAGCGATCTTGCCAAAACGCGTCACGCGCTTGATGCGCTGAAGACAGCAATGGCCTGGGACGAGCACGTTTATGGTCGCGAATATGATCTTGATGTCTTCAATATCGTCGCGGTTGATGATTTCAACTTTGGGGCGATGGAGAATAAGGGGCTCAACGTTTTCAATTCACGGTATATCCTGGCTGATCCCGAAACCGCGACTGATTATGATTATGATGCGATCGCTGCCGTTGTCGCGCATGAGTATTTCCATAACTGGTCGGGCAACCGGGTCACGTGCCGCGACTGGTTTCAATTGTCGTTAAAAGAAGGCTTCACCGTCTTTCGCGATCAATGCTTTTCGGCCGATCAGGGGTCAGCAGCGGTAAAGCGGATTGAGGATGTCCGCAGCCTGCGGGCGGCACAGTTTCCTGAAGACGCCGGCCCGCTTGCGCATCCCGTGCGCCCGGAAAGCTATATTGAGATCGCCAACTTCTATACCGCAACGATCTACAACAAGGGTGCCGAAGTCATCCGGATGATGGCGACGATGCTGGGTGCAGAAAGTTTCCGGCGCGGGACGGACCTTTATTTTGATCGCCAAGACGGCACGGCGACCACGTGTGAGGCATTTGTCGGCTGCATCGAAGAGGGCGGTGATATCGACCTTACACAGTTTCGGTTATGGTATAGTCAGGCCGGGACGCCGCGTGTGTCGGCAACGATGTCGCATGAAGATGGCAGCAGCCGTGCGCTGCTTATCCTTGCCCAAAACGTGCCGGCAACGCCGGGCCAGACCGACAAGCTACCCATGGTCCTACCGATCCGCCTGCGCTTGTTCGGGTCGCAAACCGGCACCGCGATGGGTCCCGAGCAACTGGTGATCATGCGCGATGCGACCATCGAAATCGCGTTTGAAGGGCTGACTGAGCCGCCGCTGCTATCGATCAATCGTCAGTTTTCGGCCCCCGTCATTATCGATACCAACCGGACAGCAGCCGAATTGGCGTTGTTGTCAGCGCATGATGATGATCCCTTCGCCCGTTACGAGGCGATGCAACAGCTCATGCTCGATACGTTGGTGGCCGATGTCCGCACTGCGAGGGTCGATCATGCCCCGGTGATTGCGGCCGTCGCGCAAACGCTATCTGATCCGACGCTTGATCCAGCCTTTGTTGCTGAGGCGGTGCTACTGCCGTCTGAAAGCTTTATCGGCGATCAGCTGGTGGTCGTTGATCCCGAGGCCATTTTTCGGGCGCGCGACGCGCTTCGCCGTGCCTTGGCGCGCGGACTCGAGCGACAATGGCGTGAGGCTTATGCGTCCTCACAAACGGGCCTTGCCTATTGTTATACGCCGCAGGCAAAGGGTTTCAGGCGGCTGAAATCGGTAGCGCTTGGTTATCTCGCGGCAAGCGGGGCAACGGATATCTTCGCGCTGGCATTTGAGCAGTTTGAGACTGCCGACAATATGACCGACCGACAGGGTGCGCTGACGATATTGGTCAATGGCCAATCCAACACCCGCATTGCAGCGCTGGATATCTTTTATAATCGGTATTCGGATAATCCGTTGGTGCTTGATAAATGGTTTTCCACTCAGGCGTTATCGTCGCGTGATGATACGCTGGAAACAGTCATGGAACTGGCGCGGCACCGCGATTTCACGCTCGCCAACCCCAACCGCGCACGCTCGCTGATCGGTGCATTCAGCGTCAATCAACGCGCGTTTAACGATGCCGACGGGCGCGGCTATCGTTTTGTTGCGGACCAGTTGATTGCGCTCGACAGGTTAAACTCGCAGACCGCTGCAAAGCTGCTTCCGCCGCTCGCGCGCTGGAAGCGTTTTACGCCGGATCGCGCCGCACTGATGCGGGCCGAACTCGAGCGGATTTTAGCGCAACCCGGCCTGTCGCGCGATATGGCAGAACAAGCGTCGCGCAGTCTGGAAGGTTAAAAAAGTCGGCCGCCATTGGGGGTGGGTTTGCTTGGTCGCACAAGCACGACTTTGCCCGCTTCGTCGGGAAAACCCAGCGTCAACACCTCCGACAGGAATTTGCCAATTTGTCGCGGCGGAAAATTGACGACGGCGGCCACCTGGGTTCCGAGGAGTTCGCCGAGCGTATAATGTTCGGTAATTTGAGCTGATGATCGCTTGATCCCGATGACGCCCCCAAAATCAATCTGCAACTTATAGGCAGGCTTGCGCGCCTCCGGATAAGCGATCGCCGCGATGATTGTGCCGACGCGAATATCGACCGCCATGAACTGATCAAAGCTGATCAGCGGTGCCGCAAGCGCATCAATTTCGTCATCAATCTGCATCAGAAATCAAAATCAACGTCGTCATAATATTTGGGCGGCACAATACCATCCATCCGTTCGGACAGGAGCGGGCGAAAGCTGGGTCGGCTTTTGAAACCGCGATACCAGCGCCCCGTCTGTTCATGCCCCTTCCAGTCGATACCGCCCAGATAATCAACGACCGAGATTTGCGCAGCGGCCGCAAGATCGGCAAGACCAATGGTCGATCCGCCAAGCCAGGTGCGATGATCGAGCAGATAGTCGGTATAATCGAGATGGCCGACCGCTGCCTTCATCGCCTCGCGAAGCACCTTTGCATCGGGCGAGGCGTGCTGGACGAGCCGCTTGATCATGCGTTCGTGCAGCAATGGTGCGGTGATATCACGGAAGAAATGGGTGTCAAACCAGGCGACCAGACGCCGCGTCTCGGCCCGATTGGTTGCCGTCCCGTTGATCATGGCTGCTTTATCAACGGTTTCCTCAAAATATTCGCAGATCGCCATCGAATCGATCAACAGCAGTGATCGGTTGGGATCGGCCATAACGGGCGTTTGGCCGGTCGGGTTCATATCGACAAACTCGTCGCGCCGCTCCCAGGGAGATTCGCGCAGCAGCTCATATCCGACGCCCTTTTCGCCGAGCAAAAGACGCACTTTGCGCGAAAAGGGGCAAAGCGGGAATTGATAGAGTTGCCACATCGGCATGACTATTAACGCCTCGGCCTGTCCGGTAAAGCATTGCTGCGATAAATTCGCCGCGCGGTGGCCGCGCCTATTCGGCGGCGACCAACGTCAAGGCATCGTTCAGCGCATGCGGCAGACGCGTTACCATCTCTTTGGGCACAACCTGCCAAAAATAGCCAACAGAGCGATCCCATTCGTCAAGCAGGCCCGCAGACCATTTGCTGCCGGTCGCCTCCTGATGCGCGCGGATCAGATTGAGCAAAACTGCTTCCCAATGCGCTGAACTCAGCCTTTGCCAGATGATGCTTTCGGGGTTGGCGCGCCGGGCAAAACTGCCTGAACGATCATAAACAAACGCCATGCCACCGCTCATGCCCGCGCCGAAATTGGCACCCACCTCGCCTAACACGACGGCGGTGCCGCCGGTCATGTATTCGCAGCCATTTGCGCCGCAGCCCTCAACCACAACTTTCGCACCTGAATTGCGGACCGCGAAACGCTCTCCCGCCTGGCCGGCTGCGAAAAGGCTGCCCGAAGTGGCACCGTAAAGAACGGTGTTGCCAATAATCGTGTTGTCCTGGCTCAACAGCGTGGAGCTGACAACCGGACGCACCGTGATGATGCCTCCGGATAGACCTTTTCCAACATAGTCATTGGCATCGCCAAATACCTCAAGCGTAATGCCCTTGCAAAGAAAGGCACCGAGCGATTGTCCTGCCGAGCCACGTAAGCGGACATGGACATGGCCGTCGGCAAGCTTCGACATGCCAAAGGTGCGCGTAATCTCGCTCGACATGCGGGTCCCGACGGCACGGTGCGTATTGCGCACCGAATAGGTCAACTGCATTTTTTCGCCCCGTGAGAAGACGGCCGCAGCATCGAGGATCATCTGTGCATCCAAACTGTCAGGCACTTCGTTGCGCCAAGCCGACCCGCTGAAACGGCGCTGCGAGTCCTCGGCATCGACTTTGGCCAGGATCGGGTTGAGATCAAGATCGTCAAGATGTTCGGCACCCCGGCTGACCTGACGCAGCAATTCGGTTCGGCCGATCACTGCATCAAGGCTGCGACAGCCAAGCCGCGCCAGAATGTCGCGTACCTCCTCAGCGATGAAGGTCATCAGATTGATGACTTTTTCCGGCGAGCCACCGAAACGCTGGCGCAGCGTCTCATCCTGCGTGCACACCCCGACCGGGCAGGTGTTTGAATGGCACTGCCGCACCATGATGCACCCCATCGCGACCAGCGACAGCGTGCCAATGCCAAACTCCTCGGCACCCAAAATCGCGGCAATCACGATGTCACGCCCTGTACGCAACCCGCCATCTGTGCGCAGCTTTATGCGGTGGCGCAGGCCGTTTAAAGTCAGCACCTGATTGACCTCTGACAGGCCCATTTCCCAAGGAGTGCCGGCATATTTGATGCTCGTTTGCGGGCTCGCACCCGTACCCCCGACATGGCCAGACACCAGAATCACATCGGCATGCGCCTTGGCCACGCCCGCAGCCACGGTACCGATCCCGGCCGAAGAGACCAGCTTCACGCAGACCCGCGCGCGCGGATTGATCTGCTTCAGATCGTAAATGAGCTGGGCAAGGTCCTCAATCGAATAAATATCATGATGTGGCGGTGGACTGATCAGCGAGACGCCGGGCGTTGCGTACCGCAATTTGGCGATGAATTCGGTCACCTTGAATCCAGGCAATTGGCCGCCCTCGCCAGGTTTTGCGCCTTGCGCGACCTTGATTTCAATCTCGTCACAGGCGTTCAGATACTCCGCCGTTACACCGAAACGGCCTGAGGCGATCTGTTTGATACCTGAATTAGCGTTGTCGCCATTCGCGTAAGGGACGAAGCGCGCCGAATCCTCGCCGCCCTCGCCTGATACCGCCTTGGCACCAATCCGGTTCATTGCAATCGCCAGCGTTTCATGCGCCTCGGGGCTGAGTGCCCCTAGCGACATACCTGGCGTGACGAAGCGTTTGCGGATTTCGGTGATCGCCTCGACTTGGTCAATCGCCACGGGCTCAGCCGAAAAATTAAACTGGAGCAGATCACGCAAATAGACCGGCGGCAGATCAGCCACCCCGCGCGAGAATTGCAGATAGGTCGAATAGCTGTCCGTTGCGACCGCCGTTTGCAAGAGGTGCATCAAGGGCGCGGAATAGGCATGCGCCTCGCTGCCCAGCCGCTGGCGATAATAGCCGCCGATCGGAAGCGTCGTGGCAGGCGCATCAAACGCCGCCTCGTGGCGCAACATCGCGCTGAGATGGAGCGAGGCATAGCCTTCGCCCGAAATCTTGGCGGGCATCCCTGGGAACAGATCGTTGACAAGGCTACGCGACAGGCCAACAGCCTCAAAATTATAGCCGCCACGATAGCTGGAGATCACCGCAATCCCCATTTTGGACATGATCTTAAGGATCCCATCCTCAATCGCGGTGCGGTGGCGAAGCAGACATTCTTCGACGCTCATCGTCCCAAACAACCCACGGGCCTGACGGTCGGCAATCGCTGCCTCTGCCAGATACGCGTTAACCGTCGTCGCGCCGACACCAATCAGAACCGCATAATAATGTGTGTCAAGACATTCAGCCGTGCGGATATTGACACTTGCATAGGACCGCAGACCCTTGCGGACGAGATGGGTATGGACTGCTGCGGCGGCGAGCACACCCGCAATCGCGACGCGACCGGCGCCGACATGCTCATCGGTGAGAAACAATTCGCTACAGCCCTCGCGCACGGCTTGCTCGGCCTGGGCGCGGATGCGCTGGATTGCGCCGCGCAGCGTTTCGGCACCACCGCCGGTTTCAAAGGTGCAATCAATCCCGGCCGCCTGTGCACCAAAATGGTGACGTAACCGATCCCAGGTCGCACAGGTCAAAACCGGTGATTCAAGTACCAAAACCCGGTTCTGCGCTCCTGCCGGGTCAAGAATGTTTGCCAGATTACCAAAGCGTGTTTTCAGCGTCATCACCTGCCGCTCGCGTAACGGGTCGATCGGCGGGTTCGTCACCTGGCTAAAATTCTGTCGGAAGAACTGGCTGATGAGGCGCGGCTTGTCCGAAATCACGGCAAGCGGCGTATCGTCGCCCATCGATCCGATTGCCTCCTTTGCGCCCTCTACCATTGGCGACAAGATCAGTTCCATGTCCTCAAGCGTCTGGCCAGCCGCGATTTGGCGGCGGACCAATTCGGCGCGACCATAGCGGTAGACAGCCTCGTCTGGAGCCGGTGTCAAATCGTTGATCGTCAAAAACTCGCCGATCATCGCGGCATAGTCGATTTCGCCCGAGATACGATCCTTAACCTCTTGATCCTTCAGCACGAGCCCTTCGTTCAGATCAACCGCGATCATCTGGCCCGGCCCGAGCCGACCTTTCTCAATGATTGTTGCTTCCGGGACCACCACCATCCCGCTTTCAGAGCCGACGATGAGCAGACCGTCATTGGTGCGGGTGTATCGAAGCGGGCGCAGCGCGTTTCGGTCCATGCCCGCCACCGCCCAGCGACCGTCGGTCATGGCCAGCGCGGCGGGTCCGTCCCAGGGTTCCATAACGCTTGCCAGATATTCATACATCGCCAGATGCGCAGGGGGCATGTCGCCGTTGCCCTGCCATGCCTCGGGCACAAGCATCAGCTTGGCGGTAGGTGCATCGCGACCCGAACGGCAGATCGCCTCAAAGGTGGCATCAAGTGCTGCTGTATCGCTGGCACCTGCAGGAATGACGGGCTTGATGTCTTCGGAATGCTCGCCAAAAGCCAGGCTCGCCATCTTGATCTCATGGCTCAGCATCCAGTTTTTATTGCCGCGGATCGTATTGATTTCGCCGTTATGCGCCAAGCAGCGAAAGGGTTGCGCCAGCCACCATTGCGGGAAAGTGTTAGTTGAATAGCGCTGGTGGAAAATGGCGACCCGGCTCTCAAAGCGCAGATCACGCAGATCAGGGTAAAAGATCGACAGACTCTCAGCGAGAAACAGCCCCTTATAGATGATCGAGCGGCACGAAAGACTGCAGATGTAGAAGCCCTGAATCTGCGCCTCGATCACGCGTTTTTCGATGCGGCGGCGGATCAGATACAGGTTTTTTTCAAATTCATCCGCCGTCGCCTGATCGGGCAGGGGACCCGCGATCATGATCTGTTCGATTTGGGGGCGTGTCGCTTGTCCCTTCTGGCCGATGACCGACACATCGACTGGCACCTGCCGCCAGCCATAAATGGTGTAACCTTCATCAATAATCGCGGATTCAACGATCGTCCGACAAGCCTCCTGTGCCGACAAATCCGTCCGCGGCAGAAAAATCATGCCAACCGCAAGCTGATTGGGCATTGGCCGATGCCCCGACATCGCAATCGCATCGTCGAAAAAGGCCACGGGCAGGTCGACATGCAATCCGGCACCGTCGCCGGTCTTGCCATCGGCATCAACAGCGCCCCGGTGCCAAACCGCCTTGAGCGCATCGATGGCGGACTGCACAACGCGGCGCGAGGGCTTACCATCGGTCGCAGCGACCAGCCCGACCCCACAGGCGTCAGTCTCCAGTTCAGGGCGATACATTCCCTCGCGGGCAATGCGGGCGCGTTCTTCGGCCGTTACAGTCAAGCCGCTTTCCTTTGTTCTGCTGCCTTTGCTTTCAGCCAGGCGTGCATCCGGTCGCTCACGTCGCGCGCGTCGCGGATCGCCCAGACGACAAGGCTAGCGCCACGGACAATGTCGCCCGCTGCAAAAACGCCGTCGAGATTGGTCATCATTGTCTTGTTGTCGGTCCGCACCGTGCCCCAGCGTGTCACGCCAAGCGATGGCACACCAAACAGCAGGGGCAGGTCTTCCGGGTCAAAACCCAGTGCCTTGATTACAAGATCCGCCTTAAGCGTCACTTCGCCTGCTGGATCGTGCTCGGGTGCCCGCCGCCCGCTCGCATCCGGGGCACCTAGCCGCATCCCGCTGACCTCGACATCCGTCACCTTGCCCTGGCCGACAAACGCTTTTGGCGCAGAAAGCCAGACAAACTCAACGCCTTCTTCCTCAGCATTTTTCACCTCGCGCTGCGAGCCAGGCATGTTGGCACGATCGCGGCGATAGAGGCATTTTACCGAGGTCGCCCCTTGGCGTATTGCCGTGCGGACGCAATCCATCGCCGTGTCGCCCCCGCCTACCACAACCACCGCCTTGTCGGCTGCATCGAGCGGACCGCCATCAAAATTGGCAACAGCGTCGCCAAAGCCCTTGCGGTTCGAGGCGGTGAGATAGTCGAGTGCCTCAACGACACCGACAAGCGTTGTTCCGGGGACGTTGATCGGGCGGGCATTATAAACGCCCGTCGCAATCAGGATCGAATCATGCTTTTTGCGCAATGCATCAAGACTTGCATCGTGCCCAACCTCAAAATTCTGGTGGAGCACAATGCCCGCCGCCACAAGTCGTTCGATTCGTCGAATTACGACATGTTTTTCCAGCTTGAAGCCGGGGATGCCATAGGTCAGCAGACCACCGGCACGATCATAACGATCATAAACATGCACTTCATAGCCAAGCACACAAAGATACTCCGCTGCGCTTAGTCCCGCTGGCCCAGCGCCGATAATGCCGACCGATTGTCCCCGTGCCGGCTGAGGTGCGATGGGTTCGACCCAGCCATTGTCCCACGCAGTATCGGTAATGTATTTTTCGACTGATCCGATTGTGACCGCGCCGTGCCCGGAAAACTCGATGACGCAATTGCCTTCGCACAACCGGTCCTGTGGGCAAATCCGACCACAAATTTCAGGCATGGTTGAGGTCGCGTTGCTCAGCTCATATGCTTCGCGCAGTCGCCCTTGGGCGGTTAGTTTGAGCCAGTCGGGAATGTGATTACCCAAAGGACAATGCACAGAACAATAAGGCACGCCGCATTGTGAGCAGCGTCCCGCTTGTGTCTCGCTGTCACGGGTGGGGTAGCGGTCAGCTATCTCACGAAAATCTTCCGCGCGCAGCACAGCGTTGCGCTTGGTAGGATAGGCCTGTGTGGTGCCCACAAACTGCAACATCGTTTCGATTGGCATGACCCTCGCTCCTCCGCCGGCGTTAATAACCAGAATTGGGAGAGAAGTCACGCTCAAAGCGACATATACGTCAGCATAGCTGCCGTATTTAATACGCCAAATGCTAATGTGGCCTAGTTAAGCGAGCCTTGTAGGGCAATAAATATCCGTATCGGTCCTATCTGTTGAGCAGCCAGATTAGGGCCGCTGTGCCGACGATGATCCGATACCAGGCAAAAGGGGCAAAGCCGTGTTTGCCAACGATCCCAACGAACCAGCGCACCACGAGCAGCGCGACGATGAAAGCGATGACAAACCCAATGGCTATGCCGGTGATGCCGACGCCATTGGTGGCGTTGAGCGTATCGCCATGCTTGACAAGCTCAAGCACAGTTGCGCCCAGCATCGTCGGGATGGCGAGAAAAAAGCTGAATTCAGCCGCCGTCCGTCGCTCGACACCCAGGCTTAGCGCACCCAGTATCGTGGCACCTGATCGGCTTACCCCGGGCACCATCGCCAGACACTGGAGAAAACCGATGCCAAGCGCGGTCCGCACCGGCACCTCGGCCACGCCAACGGTTTGGCCGGGCTTCACCAGACGCTCGATGGCGAGGATTGCAATACCGCCCATAATCAGGGCGACCGCGACCACAATCGGCTGCAGCAACAGCGCCTCAATCTGCCGACGGAACAGCAGCCCGATGACAACCGCCGGGATGAGGGCAATTAAAAGATTGCGGACGAACCGGATCGAGACTGGCTCCATCCGGATCAACCCCTGCATTACCGCCCAGAAGGTCCGCCAGTAAAGCACGACGACAGCCAGGATCGACCCAAGCTGGATGACGATGTTAAACAGCTGCCACCGCGAGTCATCATAGCCAAGCAAGGCACCCGCCAAAATCAAATGTCCCGTGGAGGAGACCGGCAAAAACTCAGTCACACCTTCGACAATGCCGAGCAGAATGATTGTCAGCAGGTCGGGCATGCGGGCTTATCCTAATTGAGCCGTCCGTGAACGCGTGGTGAGACAGGAATGCTCGGCCTTACTCAGCCAGCATCAGTCGTAAAGCGGCCGTTCCGTCGATATTGGACGAGCCAACCCGGGGCGACGTTGACAAGCGGTGTCGGGGTGATGCCCAAAGCTGCCAACCCTGCAACCCCCGATTCCACGACGTTGTCCGATTGTAACATCAGCCACTGGTCCCAGGTGATCGGGGCACCGGGGATAAACCCCATGCGCGCCATCATCGCCCCAATCGCATCAGGTACCTCGATGATCGTCGGTGAGCGGCCTGTCGCAGACGCAATCCAACGCACCAGCTCGCCCATTGACAGGATATCCGGGCCACCCAGCTCATATACCCGGCCACCAGAAGCCTGCGGATCGGCAAGCGCAGCGACGACCGCAGCGGCAACATCAGCGACATAGACCGGTTGAAACCGCACAGCTGCGCGAAGCACGGGCACCACAGGAAACGCAGATATCATCCCGGCAAAGCGATTAACAAACTGGTCTTCACGACCAAAAACGATCGATGGACGCAGGATCGTCGCGGACGGGAATACGGCGCGCACCGCGCCTTCACCCTCCCCCTTTGATCGACCATAGGATGAGGCAGATTGCGGGTCGGCGCCGATTGCCGACATCTGGACAAACGCTCCAGCGCCCGCCCGTTGCGCGGCTGTGGCGACATTGCGGCCGCCCTCGACATGAAACGCGTTAAAGTCACCTTTCAGGATGCCGACCAGATTGACGACTGCATCTGATCCCGAGATCGCCTGTTCAAGCGATCCTGGTCGGCGGACGTCAGCTGCAACAAACTGAATCTGTCCGAGGCCAGCCAGTGGCTTCAGGGAGAGCGCACCTGCTGGGTCGCGTTGCGCGATCCGGACTCGCGCTCCCGCTTTCAGCAGTGCCTGCGCGGTGTATCGGCCCAAAAAGCCGCCGCCGCCAACGAGGGTAATCAGCTTGTTCTGCATTTTCTGACCCGGTCTCAAGCGTTCATTCGCTTGTCTGCTCCATGCCGTCCCTCGCCCGAAACGGCAAGCGCTGGAAGGCCATGCCGCGCCGCAATTGACAAGTTGCCCGCGCCTCCCCTAGAGCGCGCGGCCTACCTCATGTTAAAGTCTCTGGGGCCCAGATGGCGGAATTGGTAGACGCACCAGCTTCAGGTGCTGGCGCTCGCAAGGGCGTGGAGGTTCGAGTCCTCTTCTGGGCACCATTTTTCCGTGTCAGAGTATCCCGAAAGGGTAGACAAACCGGCGGAAATCTGCCATTTTCAAGCCTCACCACTCCCGGGGTGTGCCAAGCGATATCAGGCAATCCGGGGCCATGAGGTGCCACGGTTGGGGCAATATGGCCCCAGACAAAATCCGATGGCCCCATTGCTCCGAAATGCCCTCGCTGGCCCTCTCCAGGACCAGTTGAGGAGATTTGATCGTGGCGCTGAAAGAGCTGCAAATCCGGAACATCCGTCCGGCCGATAAGGTGACGCAGTGCACCGACGAGCGGGGCTTGTATCTGGAGGTCCACCCGAACGGATCGAAACTGTGGCGCTACAAATACCGCTACATGGGCAAGCAGAAGCGGCTGGCGCTTGGCCGCTATCCCGATGTAGGCCTCGCCGAGGCGCGCAAACGTCGCGATGATGCACGCAGGCAGTTGGAAGCCGGGACCGATCCACTGGCTGAACGCAAGCACGAGAAGCTGGTCGCCGTGTTCAAGGCCGCCAACACTTTTGGCGAGATCGCCAAGGAGTATATCGACAAGCAGGTGGCGCAGGGCCAGGCCGATACCACCACCCAGAAGGCCAACTGGCTGCTGGAACAATTGGAACCCATAGCGGCTCGACCCGTGGCAGACCTCAAACCCATTGACGTGCTCGCCGCGCTCAAGCGGATCGAGGCGAAGGGCAAATATGAGACGGCGCGGCGTTGCCGATCCTTTGCCGGTCGCGTGTTTCGCTATGCCGTCGCCACCGGGCGCGG
>JBBQAU010000002.1:0-27955 GCA_038316685.1 Sphingomonadales bacterium | reverse complement strand
ACATGAACGAACCGATGCCGCTAATTCAACGCGCAGAAGAAACGCCTGGCCGCCAGCGCAAGCCCGATTGGATTCGGGTAAAAGCACCGACCGGAGTAGCTTTTTCAGAGACCAAAGCACTGATGCGGCGGCTCAACTTGGCGACCGTCTGTGAAGAAGCAGCCTGTCCCAACATCGGCGAATGTTGGACAAAAAAACACGCTACGGTGATGATTCTGGGAGATACGTGCACCCGTGCTTGCGCGTTTTGCAACGTAAAGACCGGCATGCCCCGCGCGGTCGATCCGCTCGAAGCGCAGCACACCGCCGACGCAGCGGCCGAACTCGGGCTTGAGCACATTGTCATCACTTCGGTTGACCGGGACGATTTACCCGATGGCGGCGCAAGCCAATTCGTTAAGGTCATTGAGGCATTGCGCCGCACAACACCCCATACGACGATCGAAATATTAACTCCGGATTTTCGCAACAAGGCGCAGACAGCGGTTGAGAAAATTATCGAGGCAGGGCCTGACGTCTATAATCACAATCTCGAAACGGTGCCGCGGCTTTATCCGACCATCCGGCCGGGGGCTCGATATTATGCTTCGCTCCGCTTGCTCGAATCCGTGAAACGTCATGATCCATCAATCTTCACTAAATCGGGCGTCATGGTAGGATTGGGGGAGGAACGCCTTGAGGTTCATCAGGTGATGGATGATATGCGGTCAGCTGACATTGATTTCCTGACAATGGGGCAATATTTGCAACCCACGCCACGCCACGCCAAGGTCATCGATTTCATCACACCGAAGATGTTTGATGCCTATGCGGCAATTGCCCGGGCGAAGGGATTTTTGCTGGTCGCAGCCTCGCCGCTCACACGCTCAAGCTATCACGCGGGTGATGACTTTGCGAAAATGCGAAGCGCGCGCGAGGCACAGTTGGCGCGTCGCTGATGCCGCGTCATACTGAAACGCGTCGGATGCCGTATAGCCCGGATCAGATGTTCGGATTAGTCGCCGACGTCGCCCATTATGCAGAATTTCTGCCTTGGGTGGTGGCGACGCGGGTACGTTCTGATAGCGCGAGCCTCATGGTTGCTGACATGGTCGTTGGCTTTAAAGGCTTGCGCGAAACGTTCACGTCGCGCGTCCAGAAGCTGCGGCCAAACAAAATCCATGTCGATTATCTCGACGGACCACTCAAGTATTTGCACAATGACTGGGCATTTAAACCTGATGGCAGCGATGGCTGTATCGTCGAATTCACCGTTGATTTTGCCTTCAAGAACAAGATGTTCGAGATGCTGGCCGGGCAAGTGTTTGACCGCGCACTCCGCAAAATGATTGGCGCTTTTGAGGCGCGCGCCGCTGTACTTTATGCGTCAGAGGTAACGACTGGGGGCAGTAACAGCTCAAGTGCGCAAAGTGCGGCCTGAAGCCTGATACCGCCACGACCTAAATCACCGAAGTCGCGCCGGTCAGCGACGACGTTTGCGGCATCCCCACCCCGTTCAGCGCGCGCAAAGACAACGGTGCCCACCGGCTTTTTCTGGGTGCCACCTCCCGGGCCGGCGACCCCTGTGATAGCAACGGCCACGTCAGCGTTGCTCGCCTCAAGCGCGCCCTGTGCCATGCTCCAGGCCACGGCGACGGAGACAGCGCCAAAAGTATCGAGAACATCGGCGCTGACCTGCAATGTCCTTATCTTCGCTTCGTTTGAATAGGTGACAAAGCCTGAATGGAAGACTTCCGAAGACCCTGCAATCTCAGTGATGGCTGCTGCGACCAGACCGCCAGTGCAGCTTTCTGCGACCGTGATAGTACGCCCTGCAGCCCGGTTTTTTTCAACCACAAGACGTGCCGCAGCGAGCAGTTCGGCAGGCAAGATGCTATCTTGGTGATTCATCATCAGCGAACTCCTTGCGTGCACAGCGGAAGCGTCATCCACCGTTCTTTTTGAGATCGTTTCGAATCTGCAAGCTGGACTGCCGCCACGAATAAAGCAGCTGCATTGCGAGGCGGTAACGGTTGGGACACCAAAAGGATTCGCTCGATTACCGGGCAATCGCTTGGCTGAATACCGCGCGTGATCGCGGGCGTGACCAGTGCGGCCAACAAGGGTCGCGCAAGGCCTGAGCCGAGCAGTCCGGTCGCATCGGCACCGGCGAGGCGCGTGAAAATCGACTGGGCCTTAGGCCAGGCGATATTAGCCTCCGCCCGATACCGATCAATAAATGGACCCGAGGTTTGGCGCACCAGTGCGGAGGTGGAAAGCGCCCTTGCACAAATTCGTCCCGTATCCTGTATGACCTCTGGCAATACGGAGATGATCATCACTTCCGCCTCTGTGGACGTGAGGCAGGGCAGATTAGCCGTCGCTGACACCGTTTGTGCACTGACGGTGCTCGCCGTTGCGAACAACACCAAAGCGCTCGATGACAACAACCGACGCATTATAATCGTTCAGCTCGGGCGGGTACTGGCAATCGCACCGTCGCAATCGCCTGGGTGGCAATGCCTTCCTCGCGCCCCGTAAAACCAAGGCGTTCGGTGGTTGTCGCCTTGACACTGACCTGACTGAGATCGAGCTCAAGCAATCCGGCGATCCGGGCACGAATTGCGGCCCGATGGGGCCCAATCTTCGGTGCCTCGCAGATCAGCGTCAGATCGACAAAGTCGATTACCCCGCCTCTTTGGGCAATAAGCTGGGCTGCGTGCTGGAGGAACTTGTGCGAGGCGGCACCGCGCCATTGCGGATCGCTTGGTGGAAAATGCGTCCCGATATCGCCTTCTGCAATCGTGCCGAGCAGTGCGTCCGTCAACGCATGCAACGCGACATCTGCATCGCTATGGCCAGACAAACCCCGATCATGCGGAATGAGGATGCCCCCAAGCCAAAGCTCTTCACCGGCCTCAAGTCGATGGACATCATAACCAATGGCACTGCGCGACGTCATCGTTGCAGCATGACGTGCTTCCGCTGCAGCAAAATCAGCGGGAAAGGTAATTTTCTCAAGCATCGCGTCTCCTTCAACAAGCGTAACCGAGCCGCCAAACCGTCGAAGCATTTGTGCATCATCGGTGGCTTCTTCACCACTTGGCCAGTTCCGGTGTGCGTCGAGGATTGCGCGAAAGCGGCATGCTTGGGGTGTTTGGACCCGGAACAAACCGTCACGCGGAACGATGTCACCAAGCTGTTCCATACCCCGCGCCAGCGTATCTGCCACAGGCACAACCGGGATCGCGCCGTCGCTGTCCGCGACTGCGGCGATTAGCCGATCAATGACGCCAGCGCCAAGAAAGGGCCGGGCAGCATCATGAATCAGCACAATATCGACTTGACCCGCAGAATTGAGCGACTCAAGCCCTGCTCGAACAGAATCGCGCCGCGTTGCGCCGCCGATGACATTGGTTACTTGCCCAATTGCAGCAGCAAGCCGCCCCTCTTGACCTTCACCGATGACGACGACGACTTGATCAATCGCGGGGTGATTCAGCAACGCATCGTAGCTGTGCGCTATCAGCGGCTTTCCCGCCAGCGGCGCAAATTGTTTAGGCAGAACGCTCCCGGCGCGGATACCATGTCCCGCGGCAACAATTAGAGCGACGATCCGAGGCGAAGTCATGAAGCTGCGCCTAGCCTAAGCTGTCCCGCGTCGCCAGTCTTGCCAGCTCGCAGGATCATCGCTAGATTGTGCCTGTTTTTTAGGCAGAACATGACGACGCTCTCTCCCATCCATATCGGTCCGGTTCGTATTGAAAGCCCGGTGCTGCTTGCGCCGATGACCGGCGTAACAGATATGCCATTCCGTCGGATCGTGCGGCGCTATGGCTCCGGGCTCAACGTGTCTGAGATGATTGCGAGCCAGGCTGCTATCAGAGAGACGCGACAATCGCTGCAGAAGGCCGCATGGGATCCCATTGAAGAGCCGGTGTCGATGCAGCTCGCCGGTTGTTCGCCGCGCGAAATGGCAGAAGCAGCCAAGCTCAACGCCGATCGCGGCGCTGCCATTATTGACATAAACATGGGTTGTCCCGTCAAGAAGATCGTGAATGGCGATGCCGGTTCGGCGCTGATGCGCGATCTGCCGCTAGCTGCGGCGATCATTGAGGCGACGGTTGCCGCAGTGGATGTCCCTGTTACGCTGAAAATGCGGATGGGGTGGAACCACGATAGTTTGAACGCGCCTGAACTTGCACGGATTGCGCAGGATTTGGGCGTAAAGCTGATCACCGTGCACGGTCGCACACGATGCCAGATGTATAAGGGGAGCGCCGATTGGGCGTTCGTCCGGCAGGTCAAGCAAGCTGTCGATTTGCCCGTCATCGTGAATGGAGACATCTGCACGATCGAAGATGCGGAAACGGCCCTGGCTCAGTCAGGCGCGGATGGGATTATGGTTGGTCGCGGGGCCTATGGCAAACCCTGGTTGCTGGGTCAGGTAATGGAATGGTTTGCGACAGGGCGGCTGCGGCCAGACCCGTCGCTCGACGAGCAATATCATTTGATTATAGAGCATTACGAAGCGATGCTTATGCTTTATGGCCGGGAAACCGGCGTCAACTTGGCGCGCAAACATATCGGTTGGTATACCCGCGGACTGCATGGATCGGCAGAATTTCGTAATCGCGTTAATCAAGAGGCTGATCCGACGATAGTGCTGCGAATGCTTCATGAGTTTTACGCCCCGTGGCGCACACGTAGGGCAGCCTGATCGCTTTTGTGGTCGAACCTGCCGCGCCAAAACCGCAATCCAGCGATCTGTTGGCGGCCATGCCCATTGCGATGATCATGCTCGATGCGTCTGGCCGCATCCAATTCGCGAACGGCGAAGCGGAGAGGCTGCTCAATCAATCGGAGCGTTCGATGCTCGGCCAATTAATTGGTAACATCCTGACCCTCCCGGCCGACTACAAAATTGGCCGGGAGGGTAGGGGCTTTGCCGAGTTCGACGCGCAGATCGACACGGCCCGCGCAGGGCGCATCCGTGCCGACTTTAGCGAGACGTTCATTGCCGATTATCCAGGCTGGCGGCTGATAACACTGCACGGGGCAGGGATGTCGCGGCGGATGGGCCAATCGGATCGCGCCGCGGCCAGGGCAGCTGTGGGTGCTGCGGCAATGCTTGCGCATGAAATAAAAAACCCGCTTTCAGGCATTCGCGGTGCGGCGCAATTGTTGGGTCATGGCGCAGATGATATTGAAGGCGCGGCGGAGCTGACGACGCTGATCGTGACTGAAGTTGATCGGATCGCGGCGCTGATCGACCGGATGCAAGACTTTACCGACACGCGTCCGCTTAAGCTTGCGGCCCACAATATCTATCCTCTGCTGGATCACGCGCGCCGGGTGGCGCTCGCGGGATTTGCTCGCGGAATCGCGATTGAGGAGCGATTTGATCCGTCGCTGCCTCACGCGGTCGTTGATCGGGATGCATTACTACAAGTGCTGCTGAATCTGATTAAAAATGCCTGTGAGGCGATCAGCCTTCAGGCCGAGCGACGCATTACGCTGACGGCAGCCTATCGGCACGGCATGTCATCAAGCCATAAGCCCGACAAGCCGCGTCAGCCTTTGCCGATTGAATTATGCGTGATCGACAATGGTCCGGGCGCGCCTGCGGATATCAGCGAGCATTTGTTCGACCCATTTGTCTCAGGCAAGCCTGAGGGCCAGGGACTCGGGCTGGCTTTGGTCGAAAAGCTTGTCCGGGATATGGGCGGGATTGTCCAATATGCGCGGGAGGGTCAGCCAGAGCTGACCGTCTTGCGGGTGCTCCTGCCGCGAGGGCCAGCATGACCTACAAAATTCTGGTGATTGATGACGACGCCGCCATCCGGACGGTGGTTGGGCAGGCTCTGCGCCGCGCCGGGTATGACGTCAAGGCAGTCGGCTCGCTCGCCGAAATGTGGGTTAGCCTGAAAACTGAAATCCCCGATCTCATGATCACCGATGTCATTTTGCCGGATGGCAACGGCATCGACATCGTTGCTCAGATTTTGGCGGGCCACCCGGCATTACCTGTCATCATATTGTCAGCGCAGAACACCCTTTCCACCGCTGTTCGCGCCAATGAAGTTGGCGCGTATGAGTATCTGCCGAAACCTTTTGATCTCGACGTGCTGACCCGAACGGTGGCCGCCGCGCTCAACCGCAGACTATTCGTGCCCCAGCCAGCCGAACCGGATGAGGAAGCCGGTATGCCGCTGATCGGTCGATCGCCGGCAATGCAGGATGTTTATCGGATCATCGCCCGAGTCGTATCGAACACGCTGACGGTCCTGATTTCGGGCGAGTCCGGAACGGGTAAGGAACTTGTCGCGCGCGCGATCCACGATCTGGGGCCACGATGCCGGGCACCTTTTGTTGCAATCAATATGGCGGCAATTCCGCGTGAATTAATTGAGGCCGAGCTATTCGGGCACGAGCGCGGTGCCTTTACAGGAGCGCAGGCTCGCACAGCAGGTCGATTTGAGCAGGCGGCTAGCGGAACACTTTTCCTCGACGAAATCGGCGATATGCCGATCGAAGCGCAAACGAGATTGCTGCGGGTTCTCCAGTCGGGGGAGTTCACGACCGTCGGCGGCGCCAGCCCCATTCGCGCCAATGTCCGCATTGTGGCTGCTACCAATCGCGATCTTGCGGAGTCGGTCGGGCAGGGCCGCTTCAGGGAAGATTTGTTTTACCGCCTCAACGTTGTGCCCATCCTCCTGCCGCCTCTACGTGAACGTCGCCGGGATATCGGCCTCTTGGCAAAGCATTTTTTAGAGCGCGCCGCCGAGCAAGGGCTGCCGCGCAAGCAGCTCGGGGACGACGCAGCATTGGTGCTTGAAGCGCACGACTGGCCGGGTAACGTCCGTGAACTGGAGAACATGATGCGTCGAATTGCGGTGCTCAGCCGGGACGCCGTAGTCAATGGACCGGAGGTCCGCCTCATGCTGGGTGACGCGACCGGACTTAGGGGCGATCAGGCAGACAGCGACTCAGATCTAGCGACGGCCATCAGGTCCAGATTAGCGCTGATTGCGCGTCAGAATCCGTCGTTATTGGATGATGGCACACTTTATGATCGGATTATCGCAGAGGTTGAACGTCCGCTGATTGAAACCATCCTGGCCCGCCATGGCCATAATCAACTACGCGCGGCACGCGCCTTGGGAATAAACCGCAACACCTTACGAAAACGGCTCGACGTGCTTGATATCGATTCTGCTGGTGCATAAGCGCGCGGCTTTATCTGCCTGCAGTGCGGTTGGTTGAGCAATGATTGCGGCAGTTTTTTGAAATTATGTGCTTTCACGGCAACGGTGATGTTGTATTGATGCCACCATGGCATCGAGCGCCCCCCCTGAGGAGCCGAAGAAAATTGGGTCCGGCAAATCGTCCTCCCCGTCAGCGCTGGAGCTGTGTGTTGCTGCGATATCGGTCTTCGTGCTCGTCGTTACTATTTGGTCGATCACCTCAAACACGGCGTTCAGCCAGAACCTGAATCCGGCTATCGCCGCGATTTTCCTGATCGGCAATCTGCTGCCGTTCGTCATGCTGATCGTGCTCATTGGCAGGCGGCTTGCTCGGCAACGCACGGCTGCTGCCGCAACACCGATGGGTGGTAAACTGCATGTTCGGTTGGTGGCGATTTTTTCGCTTATTGCGAGCATCCCCATCGTCCTGACGGTGATTGCGGCATCACTGTTGTTCCAGTCCGGGATTGAATTCTGGGTGTCAAACCGAGCGCGCACTGCTTTTAACGACGCGCTGACCATTGCTCGTGCTTCGCAGACGGTGATTCTCAACCGCTGGGCTCTAGAAGGCCAGGCAATGGCGCGTGATTTAGCGCGTGAATTGCCCAACGTGCAGATTCAATCACTAAACTTCAAAGATTATTTCGCCAGACAAACCGTTTACCGCAATCTCGAAGAAGCAATCCTTTTTCGTTATTCGAGCGCGCAGGGCGTTCAAAGCTTCGCTTTATTTGAACCCCCCGAAGAAAAAATGTTCCTCTCGCTAGCGACCCCGAAATTACTCAACGAGGTTCGCTCCACGGGCCAGCCGCATGTCGGCGTCAATGAAAAACGCGTCTGGGTGATCAGCAAACTGCCCAATAGCGCCGATCTATTTTTGTATGTCGGCACGGGCGTGAACGCAGATTTCCTCAATCGGCAGCATTTTGCGGCGGAAGATGTCATCAAGGATTATACCGATTTGCAGGTCCGCTCCGGGACGCTGCAACTCCAATTCAATTTGGCGCTCTTCGTTATCGTCCTGTTGATCGTCGGAGTGACCGTCTGGATCGCGTTATCGGTCGCGGATCGGCTGGTCAGACCAGTTACAGAACTGGTCGATGCTGCCAGGCGGGTGGAAGGGGGGGATTTGACAGCGCGGGTTACGATTCCAAAAACCGATGATGAGGTGGGCACACTAGCCAACGCGTTTAATGCGATGACGGCGCGTTTACAGGCCCAGACCGGGGCGTTGGTGGCAGCGAACGTCCAACTCGACAGTCGGCGCGCGCTGATTGAAGCGGTGATGTCCGGCGTCACGGCCGGCGTTGTCCTGATTGATGATTCACGCCATATTCGTCTGATTAACAGCTCGGCCATCGGTCTGTTGTCTGCCGGCGACGACGATCTCGTCGATCAACCGCTCGCTGCCGTCAGCACCGAGTTGGACGCGCTTGTGCAAGGAGGCGTGCGCGAGGCCGTTGTGCAACTTACCCTGCGCGGCGAAGTGCGCACCCTTGCCGTTAAGATCGCGCGCGCTGATGCGGGGCCGATCTTGACCTTTGACGATATTACCCAGCAATTGCTTGATCAGCGAACTGCGGCCTGGTCCGATGTTGCCCGGCGTATTGCGCATGAAATTAAAAATCCACTCACGCCGATTCAACTCGCCGCAGAGCGACTGAAGCGGCGCTATGGAAAACAGATTGGGCCTGATGACGGAACTTTTGTCCGGTTGACTGATACGATCGTGCGACAAGTCGGCGATCTTCGGCGAATGGTCGATGAGTTTTCGTCCTTTGCTCGAATGCCAAAGCCCGTGTTTCGGCGCGAATCGCTCGTTGATATTGGACGGCAGGCTCTTTTTCTGCACGAAGTGGCTCATACCAACATCCAGTTCGATTTTTCCCATCCCGACTTGCCGATCGCTGTCGTCTGTGACCGCCGACAGATCGGGCAGGCATTGACCAATCTCGTCAAGAATGCGGTGGAGGCAATCATTGCCCGCGGCGAAGAGGCGCAAGGGATCGTGAGCATGGCGCTGAGCCATTCGCTTGCCGGGCAGGTCGTGATCAAGGTCGCTGATACCGGCGTCGGGCTTCCGATTGAGCGCGACCGGATCGTTGAGCCTTACATGACGACCCGCGCGCGTGGCACCGGCCTTGGTTTGGCGATCGTAAAAAAGATCGTGGAGGAGCATCTCGGCACAATGTCGTTTGCTGATCGCGAAGGCGGCGGCACTGTGGTTACGATCAGCTTTGATCCTTCGTCACTCGATGCACTTGAGGGGGATGAAGCGGCACCAAAATTGGTATCGGAAGATGATCGTTTAACCGAACTCACCAGAAATAGAGCGAGTTGAACAATGGCAATCGATATTCTGGTCGTCGATGATGAACGTGACATTCGCGAACTCGTGGCAGGTGTCCTTGAGGACGAAGGGTATGAGACGCGGACGGCGGCAGATAGTGATGCGGCACTCGAGGCGATCGCCACTCGTCGTCCGTCGCTTGTTCTGCTTGACGTTTGGCTACACGGCTCCCGCCTGGATGGCCTCGAACTATTGGATGAACTGAAGCGCCGGGACCCATCGATTCCGGTCATCGTTATCTCCGGTCATGGCAATCTCGACACTGCTGTCTCAGCGATCCGCCGCGGTGCCGCAGACTTTATCGAGAAGCCTTTTGAAGCCGAACGACTGCTCTTGCTTGTCGAGCGTGCGACTGAGACTGAACGGCTAAAGCGTGAAATTGCGTCCCTGCGGGCTTCCGCCGGACGGGAAGACGAACTTACGGGGCTATCATCTGCAATCAACGGCGTTCGAGCGACGCTAAAGCGCGTTGCGCCAACTGGCAGCAGGGTATTGATCATGGGGGGCGCAGGCGTTGGCAAGGAAGTTGCCGCGCGGCTGTTGCATGCCTGGAGCCCCCGAGCTGACGCGCCGTTTATTGTCGTCAGTGCCGCCCGTATGACACCAGACCGCGTCGAGGAGGAATTATTCGGCGTAGATGAGGCCGGGGATGTCGTCCGCCCCGGCCTGCTCGAACAGGCCCATGGTGGGACGCTATTCCTTGACGAAATCGCTGATATGCCGATCGCCGCCCAGGCGCGCATCCTTCGCGTTCTGACTGACCAGAGCTTCAATCGGGTTGGCGGGCAGCGCTTGGTCAGGGTCGATGTTCGCGTAGTTTCGGCAACCGCGCGCGACCTTATTGGTGAGATCGCCCAGGGGCGATTTCGGGAAGACCTGTATTATCGACTGAATGTCGTCCCGGTGACCATTCCTGGCCTTGCCGAGCGGCGCGAAGACATCCCTGTCCTGGTTGCTCATTTCATCGCCCATTATGCATCGCAGCGCCGCGTGCCGACGCCTGAAGTCGCAGACGAAGCAATGGTGGCGCTGCAATCTTATGAATGGCCAGGCAATGTCCGGCAATTGCGCAATGTCGTTGAACGCACAGTCATTCTGGCTCCAGGTGACCGGATCGGGCGGATCGACGTCGATCTTCTGCCGTCAGAAATACTGGGCAATCAGGGTGATCTTGCAAATGTAGCGACGACAAATGCAATCATGGGCACGCCCCTGCGCGAGGCGCGCGAATCCTTTGAGAGAGAGTATTTAAGAGTTCAAATTCGGCGCTTCGGCGGCAATATCTCGCGAACTGCGACGTTTGTAGGCATGGAGCGATCAGCGCTGCACCGTAAGTTGAAGCTGCTTGGGCTCACCGATGCGCGCGGCGATGAATAAAGTTTCAATCCCAGGATATGGACGCAACCGTATCGAGCATCTAAACAACAAGGACTAAAATCGCCTGTCAATCTTAGACGCCGTAAACCGGCGCATCGCGGGGCAAACTCCGCCAAGAAAAAAAGGAAAGCCGTATGGCCGAAAAGCAAACCTCCCTTCAGGATATGTTCCTCAATTCGTTGCGTCGTTCAAAAGCCCCGGTAACGATGTTTTTGGTAAAGGGCGTAAAATTACAGGGCATCGTCACCTGGTTTGATAACTTTTCTGTCCTGTTGCGACGCGACGGTCAGTCGCAGTTGATCTATAAACATGCGATTTCGACGATTATGCCGTCAGGCCCGATTGATACCAGCGCGATTTCCTTGGCAATGGGTGAAGCGCAAAAACGCTCGCCGTTGCTCCAGGAAATTTTCCTTGCCGCCGTGCGTAAATCAGAAGACCCGGTCACCATGTTCCTTGTCAACGGCGTCATGTTGCAGGGGCATATTTTGGCCTTTGATCTGTTTTCGATGATGCTGCAGCGAGATGGGTTGGTGCAGCTGGTTTACAAACATGCTGTCTCGACGGTCCAGCCCGCCTATCCCTTAAATTTAAACGAAGAATCAATAGATCCGGACGACAATTGAGTACTGGCTTTGAACGGGATCGGGGAGAGTTTTCCCGCGGTGCCAAGGCTCTCGTCGTGCTGCCCGAACAGCAATTAACCGCGCGGACGAATGCGGCGAGGCTTGCCGAAACGACCGGGCTTGCAGCGGCAATCGGATTGGAGGTGACCCACACAATCGCGTTTCGCTTGCGGACGGCAAAGCCTGCAACGCTGATCGGTAGCGGTCAGATCGAACAAATTGCTGCCGCTGCGAGAATGGACGATGCTCACCTCGTCATCTTTGACTGCGCGTTGACGCCCGTCCAGCAACGCAACCTTGAGACTGCGCTTGATTGCAAAGTGATAGATCGCACTGGTCTGATCCTCGAGATTTTCGGCGAGCGCGCAGCGACCGCCGAAGGGCGGCTTCAGGTCGAGCTGGCACATCTTGATTATCAAGCCGGCCGACTGGTGCGCAGCTGGACGCATCTTGAACGCCAGCGGGGCGGGTTTGGTTTCCTAGGCGGGCCGGGTGAAACGCAGATTGAGGCTGATCGTCGTTTGATCAGGGATCGGATGGCGCGGTTGCGGCGTGAACTGAGCTCTGTCACCCGCACTCGTGGCTTGCATCGCGAACGTCGGCAGCGGGCTCCTTGGCCGGTAATCGCCCTTGTGGGCTACACGAACGCCGGGAAATCAACACTTTTCAATCAATTGACCGGGTCTGAAGTGTTGGCCGAGGATTTGCTTTTCGCCACGCTCGATCCAACCTTGCGGCAAATCACGCTGCCCGGCATCGACAAGGCAATTGTGTCCGACACGGTGGGATTTGTGTCAGATCTCCCGACCCAGTTAGTTGCTGCCTTCAAGGCCACGCTGGAAGAAGTCACGTCGGCCGACTTACTGATCCACGTTCGTGATATTGCCCATCCTGACAGCGAAGCGCAGTGCTCAGACGTTGAAAAGGTGCTGCGAGAAATTGGCGTTGCTGAGACCACGCCGCGTTTTGAAGTTTGGAACAAACTTGATCTTCTCGATAAGGATCGAGCCGCTGAATTGACCGCAGAGGCAGCTCGACACGCTGACGTCGTCGCCTTGTCCGCGCTCAGCAGGGAAGGGATTCCCTTGCTTTTGTTCCGGGTTGCTGCTCGGCTGACCGAAGGTCATCGACACTATCAGATTGAACTTGACCCCGCCGATGGAGCAGGTGCGGCCTGGTTGTACGCGCACGGAGAGGTGATTGATCGCATGATTGGCCAGCATCTGGCCGTCTATGAGGTCCGGCTGGCCCCGAGCGATTTTGATCGGTTCAGTCAGCGCGCGTTTTGACCTCCTGCCAGAGGGCTTCCTTTTCAGCGAGACTGAGCCCGGCAAAGCTTGCACCCGCGAGCGCTTCCATCATGTTGAATCGGCGCACGAACTTTGCGTTGGCCAGCCGCAATGCGGTTTCTGGATCGACGCCAAGATGACGCGCCCAATTGACGACTGAAAAGAGCAAATCGCCGATCTCTTCCTCGCGCTCAACCTCGCTTGCCGCCTCAATCTCAGCAATTTCTTCAGCGATCTTGGCGCGCGGGCCGTCCGCATTGGGCCAATCAAAACCACTGCGTGCGGCTCGCTTTTGAAGCTTTTCTGCACGGAGCAAGGCCGGTAAACCGAGTGAGACGCCGTCAAGGGTGCCATTCTGCGCCTTGGCAGCGCGTTCCTCTGCCTTGATGACTTCCCAACCTGGATTGGCTACCGAATTGGAAAATATGTGGGGATGACGCCGTTCCATCTTGTCGCTGATCGCCGTTACGACGTCCTTCAAGCTGAAATGACCCGATTCTTCAGCCATTTGGCTATGAAAGACGACTTGGAGCAACAGGTCACCGAGTTCATCCTTAAGGTCCGTCATATCAGCGCGCGTGATCGCATCGGCCACTTCGTAGGCTTCCTCGATCGTATAGGGCGCGATTGAACCAAAATTCTGTGCGCGATCCCATTCGCACCCGGTGATTGGATGACGCAACCGTGCCATGATCGAAACCAGTCGCTCAACCATGATAGGGGCCTTCATCACTGCGCAAAGCAAAACCGATAATATACATTATGTTAAATTTCCGACGGACCAGATCGTCCAGGTTCAAGGATCATGTTGTTGCCCTCCACTCGCCAAGATCGAAGTTCGGAAAGAAAGTTCATACCCACGACACCTTCATGGAGCCCGTCCATCACCTGAAGCGCAAAGTCGTTCGCTTTAATCGGCCCAAGTCGAAAATCCTTCGCAGTAGCGCGATGAGCCATGACTGCCCCATTTGCCGTGTTTACCATGACGCCAAAACCAGCGTCGATTTCCACCGATGCAGCCAGCGCCACGGCCGCAGGAATCGATGTGACCGTCGCGCCCGTGTCAATCATCATGCGGTGCGAACTGCCGTTGATTTTGACGGTGGTGCTAAAATGACCCTGTGCATCGCGCGGTATGATCACGTTTGTGCCCGTCACGATCTGATCGCTCAGGCCCAGCATGACTGCTGCATCCTGCACCCGAATACCGCTGCGAGTGTAGGCGCTGGCAAGGATCAGTCCAATCCCAAAAATGCCGATCCATGCCGCCGCCATCCGCAGTGTCGCGCCGACCGGCGGCCGACGCGCCAGAAGCGAAGCGAGCGGGAGGAGCAGCATCATTATGAGCATCAGCGCAGATAGGGTCGTGTCGTTGCTCATGGGGTCAGCTCGAGTCCGTCATAACCGGGAACAATCCCTGGAGGCACGCTTGAACACAATGTCCGGTAATCCATTGATTGATCCATATGGACGAGCACCGCCGTGCTGGGCTGAAGTTCACTGATCCACCCGAGTGTGGCACCGAGATGGGGGTGAGTTGGGTGCGGGCGCTCACGCAGAGCATCGACAACCCAGATATCAAGGGAATGATAAAGAGAACGCATCGCCTCAGTCATCATGTGAAAATCGGTCGCATAACCAATCGCGGTGCCTGCCGATTCAAAACGCAGGCCAGCAGATGTGATATCGCCATGCGGCTGATCGACTGCGCTGATCATGATGTCGCCGATGGTCATCTGATCCGTAAGGGCAGAAATCGTTGCCATAGCGGGGTAACCAGACCGGCCATGAAAGACATAACTGAACCTGTGTTCTAACAGCGCCAGCGTCTCTGGCCGCGCAAAGCCGCACACTGGCGCGCCGCGCGCATGGTAAAGCTGGCGCAGATCATCTAGACCATGACAGTGATCAGCATGATCATGCGTCCAGATGACGGCGTCGAGTTTGCTGATATTGGCCGCAAGCAGCTGCTCTCGCATGTCCGGACTTGTATCAACAAGAATGCGTGTTGATGCCGTCTCGACCAGAATAGAGGCGCGGAGCCTTCGATTTCTAGGTTCAGCGGGGTCGCATTGGCCCCAATCATTGCCAATTCTGGGAACACCTGACGACGTGCCAGAACCAAGGATGCGAACTTTCACACGCGTATCTTTGTAAACAAACGATAAAAATTATCGGTCGTCGCCTCCGCTAGCGTCATGACATCAATGCCCCGCAATTTGGCAAGATACTTTGCTGTCTCCACAACAAAGGCTGGCTCACCGGTTCGGCCACGATGCGGGACCGGCGCAAGGAAGGGCGAATCCGTTTCAATCAAAAGCCGATCAAGCGGAAGGCTGGCGGCGGTCGCCTGGAGATCCTTGGCATTTTTGAAGGTTACAATGCCTGAAATCGATATGTAGAACCCAAGCTCAAGCGCGGTCTCGGCAAACGCGCTGCTCGCCGTGAAGCAATGGATCACGCCGCGAAAAGCCCCCTTCTCCATTTCATCGCGCAAAATTGCGCCTGTGTCGTCCTCCGCATCACGCGTGTGCACGATGAGCGGGAGGCTCATTTCCCGGGCGGCGGCAATGTGTGAGCGAAAGCTTGCCTGTTGGCGCTGGCGGTCAGAATGGTCATAATAATAATCAAGCCCCGTTTCGCCGATCCCGACGACCCGGGGGTGCTGCGCCCGGTCAATCAGGCGCGCGGTGTCGACATCAGGGTGGCTATCGGCTTCGTGGGGATGGATGCCAACCGTCGCCCAGACATCAGGCTCGCGTTCGGCAATGCTGATGACATCATCCCATTCGCTCTCGCGCGTTGCGATCGTTAACATCTTGGATACGCCAGCACCCCGTGCACGCATCAGGACATCTTGTTGCTGCTCTGCCAAGCCTTTGTAATTGAGATGACAATGGCTGTCGATAAAGCTCATGCATCTGCCTCAGTGGGAATTTCAAGCCGCGGGAACACACCGGATGGCGTCGCGATACGGTGGTCTTCGGCAATCAAGGCGGTATACCAGCTGTCCTCACCAAGCGCTTTATGGTCACGGGCTTTCGCGCCGATCTGATCGAGTATTTTGCCGGCTGACTCGGGGATGACTGGCAGGATTACAACGGCAAGATCATGGATCGCGCGGACCAACGTCCCGAGCACCGCCTCCATTCGATCGGGATCGGTCTTGCGCAGTGTCCAAGGCGCCTGGACATCGATATATTGGTTACAAGCGAAAACGCCGCCAATCCAGGTCTCAACAGCTTGCGATAAAGCAAAATTGTTGAAATCGGAGCGAAATGCTTTTGTCGCAGCATCGACTTGAGCCAGCAGCACCCCGTCAGCCGTATCTGCCCTCCCCGCCCCGGGCAGCGCGCCGTCAAGATTCTTGGCGATGAACGAGAGCGTGCGCTGGGCGAGATTACCAAAGCTGTTTGCGAGATCAGCATTTGCCCTTAAAACAATCGCTTCTGCTGAAAAGCTACCATCTTGTCCGAAACTGATATCGCGCAACAGGAAGTAACGCAGCGCATCAACGCCAAACCGTTCGGCCAGCGCCATCGGATCGACAATGTTGCCAGTCGATTTGCTCATCTTTTCGCCGCGATTGAGCACAAATCCATGGCCATAAACAGCTTTTGGCAGCGCCACTCCCGCCGACAGCAGAAAGGCTGGCCAGTAAACCGCGTGGAAACGTACGATATCCTTGCCAATCAGGTGCACGTCTGCTGGCCAGTAACGACGAAGAGGATCGCTTGCGTCAGGATAGCCTATGCCGGTCAGATAACTGGTGAGAGCATCAAGCCAGACATACATAACATGGTCAGGGCTGCCTGGCACTGGCACCCCCCAGTCGAAGCTTGTTCGGGATACTGACAGATCAGACAACCCCCCCTCAACAAAGCGCATCACTTCGTTTCGGCGGCTTTCAGGTCGGATGAAATCGGGGTGAGCGGCATAATGGTCAAGCAAGGGCTGTTGATATGCTGACAGTCGAAAGAACCAGCTTTCCTCCGCTGTCCATTCCACGGGGGTGCCTTGCGGCGAAAGGCGTAGGCCGCCTTGCCCATCGATCAGTTCTTTTTCGTCGTAAAAAGCTTCATCGCGAACCGAATACCAACCCTCATAACGATCAAGATACAGATCGCCTGACGCCGCCATAGCTTTCCATAATGCCTGGCTGGCGGCATGGTGGTCTGGATCAATGGTGCGAATGAAACGATCATGCGAGATGCCAAGCAACCGCACCATATCCTGGAAATAGCCAGACATTTCGTCGGCCAGTTCGCGTACTTCGATGCCACGGTCGCGCGCAGTCTGCACCATTTTCAAGCCATGTTCGTCGGTGCCAGTCTGAAACCTGACATCGCGCCCTGCCTGGCGTTGGAAACGCGCGATCGCATCGGCGGCGATCGCTTCATAGGCATGGCCAATATGGGGACGGCCATTGGGATAATTGATAGCGGTCGTGATGTAGAAGGGAGATTGCATAGCCTGCTCCTAAAGCATCGCTCGCAGCAAATGAAGCCTAGTCGGGGCGCGCAAGACTGGCAACGAGCCCGGCCATTTCATAGACTGTTGCTTGCTGATCGAGCGACAGCGCGCGGGCACTGACGGCAAGTGCCCGCGCCCGTTCATAAGCATCAAGCGCAACGCGAAGCGAAGGCCCGGTTCGCATCACACTTGATTGCGCGATGAAAGACGGGGCAAGATCAAGAAAGGCTTCATAGCGCGGCTGTGCAGCCTTGGGCGCCAGTTGTTTAGCAAGCCGTGTCCGCTCTGCATTCGTCGCGTCGCCGTCCTTTGCGATTGTCGCCATGACGTTATCGAGCGCGGCCATTTCGAGCCCGGCATATCCCAACGCGCGACCGGGTGATCCGTCGCCTGCCTTGATCAACGCAGCGACCTCAACTGAACTTGCATCCGGCAATCGGGGCTGTAGGACCGTTGCCATCTCGGCTGGCGAAAGCGGATCAAATCTCAATCGGCGGCAGCGTGAGCGGATAGTAGGCAGCAGGCGACCGGGCGCATGGCTGATCAAAAAGAAAATCGTATCGGACGGAGGCTCCTCAAGGCTCTTTAACAAGGCATTTGAGGCGCCTGGACGCTCCAGGTCGTCGACAGAGTCGATAAGGACAATCCGCCGAGGTGACATGGAAGGTGTGGTGGCAAAAAGCGGCTGAAGGCCCCTCACCTGCGCAACCGAAATGCTCCGCGCGATATCCTGATCGGGTTTATGAGCCTCCTTGGGCAAGCGGATCAATTCGCGATAGTCCGGATGTGAGCCAGCTGCGACAAGGTGGCGGGTAGGGTTTTCCAGCGGCACATCAAAATCGCCGGTCAGCCCAGGCTCACCCGCTGCTTCGGCAAGAAGCCGAAGCGCCGCGACGCGTGCAAAACTTGCTTTACCAACGCCTTGGGGTCCTGTGAAGAGCCAAGCGTGATGTAACGTTCCACCAGAAATGGCTGCGCGCAGCTCCATATGGGCGTCATGATTACCGATTGGCAGGATCATTCCAGCCAATCAGACAAGGCCACAAGCAATGCGTCGGTGATGGCTTCTGGGCCGTTTTGAGCATTCACCACCCGAAAACGATCAGGCTCCCTGGCGGCAAAAGAGAGAAATGCGGCGGCCACCTGCGCGTGAAAGTCACTTCCTCTTGCTGCAAATCGGTCGGTTGCACTCCCGTCACGTCGCGCTGCGCGAACGCGACCTTCTTCAATCGGCAGATCGAACAGGAAGGTTCGATCGGGCAGCACACCTTTTGCGCCAAAGGCATGGAGCGCCAGGATTGCCGCATCATCGATCCCTCCAGCCAAGCCTTGGTAAGCCCGGCTGCTATCGATAAAGCGATCACAGATAACCCAGCGACCAGCAGCAATTGCCGGGCGAATTAATTTTTCGACATGATCAGCGCGGGCCGCAGCGAAGAGCAGCGCCTCGGTATGGGCGCTCCAGCGGGTAAGCGCACCCGCCATCAATATATCTCTGATCGTTTCTGCGCCTTCGCTGCCACCTGGCTCGCGCGTCAGCAATACACTTATCCCGCGCGCTTCCAAAGCCGTCTTTAACCGCAACGCCTGGGTGGACTTACCCACGCCTTCGCCGCCCTCAAGCGAGATGAAGCGTCCGTTCACATGCCAAACAACGACAACAGGCCATTCCATGCGCGGCCAAAGAAACCGGCTAGCGGAACATCCGTTTCGGCGACCAAGGGCAGTTTCTGGTTCGGCAAGCCTGGTGAGCTTACGAGCAGATCGGCAATATGTTGTCCGGCCTTGATGGGTGCCTTGACCGGGCCATCATAGACAACCCGCAGCTGGAGGTCAGGCGACGAACCCGACGGCACGGCTACCGCCAAATCCCTGGGCGCAATCAGCCCAACGACGTTTGATGCGCCGAGTTGAACTTTTGCTGTTTCGATCTTGGCGCCCTTCTTGGCGATCGGTTTTGCCTGCCAGGCGCGGAACCCCCAATTCATGAAACGGACCGATTCCTCTATCCGCTGATTAAAGCTGGTCAGGCCAGCGACGACAAGAACGAGACGCCGGCCATTTTGTTTGGCTGAACCGGTAAAGCCATAGCCTGCCTCCTCGGTATGCCCGGTTTTCAGTCCGTCCGCGCCTGCCACGCGGCCAAGTAACGGGTCGCGATTGGCTTGGGTGATGGCTGCACCCGATCCCATGGTCTTCCCCCAGGTGAAGTCTGGTCGGGAATAAAATTGCTTATAAAGCTTAGGAAATTTCTCGATGGTCGCGACGGCCAACGCGGCAAGGTCTCGCGCAGTGACGTAGGTCGCGCCCGAATCGGGCCAACCATTGGAATTACCGAAACGGCTGTTCTTCAATCCAAGTTTGCGGGCTTGGTCATTCATACGCTGGGCGAACGCTTCTTCGGTGCCGGAAATCCCTTCCGCGAGCACAACGCAAGCATCATTTCCTGACAGCGTGATGATGCCATAAAGCAAATTGGCGACGCTCACTTTTTCATCGGGCGATAGGAACATTGTCGATCCTGCGGCAGGGCCATGCCATTTGCGCCACGTCTCGGGCGCGACGGTCATCTGTTGATCAAGCTTCAGCTCGCCGCGTTGGATCAGGTCAAACGCGACATAGACGGTCATGATCTTCGCCATCGATGCTGGCGGGATGCGACGATCAGCACCCTTGTCGAACAGGATCGCGCCGGTTGTAACGTCGCGCAAAAATGCGATCGGCGCTGGCGATTCATAAGGGGGTGACGCAGCCAGTGCCGCGCCGGTCATGGAAAGGCCAAACGCCAGGAACCAGGGTGTAAATTTCGTCATTTTTCGCATAAAGTCCATTTTCGGCGCTATTGTTCGTCGCGAACGATCCGTGCGTCGCCATAGCCCCGTCGAGCCATGTCGTCACGTGCGCGGTTCGCCGTTTTCAAATCACCGAACGGACCAATCCGAACGCGGTATATCGATCCCGTCGCAAGAACGGCTCCCCCCAGGCTCTGGGCAAGGCTTTGGGCGCGATCAGGGTTCGATAATGCGGCGACCTGCACCGCAAAGCCTGTTGCTGGCTTAGCGCGCTGGACTGGTGGCGCCGCAACAACTGTTTGACCCGGAACAGGGAAGCCCGCGCCAGGTCGGCTCGCCAGCGGAGGCGCTGGATTGGGCCGCGTCGGCGTTACTACCCGTTGCGGCAAGGTGCCAGGCATTGCTGGCGGCAATTGCTTCAACAACGCCCTGAGCAAGACTGGCGGGGTGTCGAGCCGTTCGGCCGCCGGACGGCCAGCGCGAAGCGCGATCTGATCACTGGCGGGCGGCTCGATCCGCCTGACCCGAACAGGCCCAACCCCAGCTCGATCAATGCCGAGCTGCGTCGCTGCAGCGCGCGAAAGATCAATTTCGCGGTCCTTGGAGGTGGGACCGCGATCGTCAATCAACACCACAATCGTCTTGCCGCTCTTGAGCGACGTTACCTCAGCGAAACTGCCAAGCGGCAGGGTGCGATGCGCAGCGATCATCGCATTGGGATCGAATGGACGCCCCGAGGCCGTTCGTGACGCGCCCATTTCTTCACCATACCAGCTGGCATAACCAACGCTGTCATAGCGGCCTTCCTGTCCGGGTGAGCGTGATGTTCCGCGCGGCCCGGTCCCGGGCGGCTCCTCCTGAAGGGCAGATGCTGCCTGCGTGATCGCTACCGGCCTGGCGATTGTGTGCACCATTCCCGCCAGCAGTAGCCAAGTTACTGTCAACAGCATTTATACCCACCCCTCCCTATTGCTCGACCGCATCAGCCAACAGCCCCACCGACAGGGCATAGAAATTTGAGCAGTTATAGTCGAGGATAACCCTGTAGTTGCCTGTCAAAAGATAGGCGGTCCGGCCCGGGCCGTCGGGCTCAAGCAGCGTGGCCTGAATCCGGTCGTCTGGCCAAGTCTTGTCTTGGGGGAGAACGCCAAGTGAGCGCCATTCCGCCATCGATTTCCAGCCGCTGTGGCGATCAAACACGCGGCTGCACCGGGGCGAGACCGACCTGTTTGTCACATTTTCCCGGTTGAAGCCGCTGGGTAGCGACACCGCCAATCCCCAGGGCTCCCCGGCGCGCCAGCCAGCATTGACAAAATAATTGGCAATCGACGCAAGGGTGTCAGGCTCGCTGGACCAGATATCTGCCTTACCGTCCCCATCGCCGTCCCGCGCCAGGCGAAGATAAACCGACGGCAGGAATTGCGGGTTTCCTGTTGCGCCTGCCCAGCTGCCCTTTAATCGCTCACGCGGCACGCCGCGATCAATCATCTCGAGTGTGGCAAGAAATTCACCCGCAAATAGTTCGCGGCGGCGTCCCTCAAAGGCCAGGGTAGCAAGTGCGCGCGGAAGATCAAAACTGCCGGTTACCTGGCTATAGCTGGTTTCATGTCCCCAGATGGCCACCATAATCGATTCGGGCACGCCGGTCTCACGCTCTATGCGGGATAATTGTGCCCGTTGGGCGAGATAGACCCGGCGACCTTGTGTGATCCGGGCATTATCGACATGCCGGATCCGATAGGGGGCAAAATCTGGAATTGGCGCGTTGGCAGTGCTGCCCGGCTGCGCACGATCCAGTTCAATGACACGAGGATAATAGGTCAACGTCGGAAATACCGAATCGAGCGTCTGGCGCGATATTCCCTGCGCCTCGGCCTGCGATCGCAATGTCAGCAGGTAAGCGTCGAAGCCGGGTTCGCCTTGGGCTGTGCTTCTTTCGGAGCTGACCAGCAGCCCAAAACTAATCAGCAGAACAGCGCAGATTGTGCAGAGGCGTTCGGTTGACCATTTCATCAAAACAGTCTGCCACACCGGTCGCGATACATGAACCCCCAATGCAGCAGCTATTGCACAAATCATCCCATTCAACGTATGCGCGGCCCGCAGCGGACAGGTGGCCGAGTGGTTTCAGGCAGCGGTTTTGAAAGCTGGCGGAGCTTGCCGCCGCAAGTGAGGGAATAGAGAAGCGTTACAGCACGTTAGTGGCAGTCCGGATCAGGTGGCGGCTTTGGCCATAAGCCTGTCATAAGCTACAAGCCGGTGTTGGTGAGGAAGAGTGTCCGAGTGGTTTAAGGAACTGGTCTTGAAAACCAGCGACGGTGCAAGCCGTCCGTGGGTTCGAATCCCACCTCTTCCGCCAAATTTCGTTGATTTTCTTAATAGTTTTTAGCGTATTTCTGTTTGTTCCCTCTAACGCTCCGCGAAACGGTGGTCGCTTGCCGATGACCGACTTTGGACAACCCAAATACGGGTCCTCACTTCGTCGGTTCGCAGGTCACGCGCCAAGCACCCCCAAAACACACCTAAGCTTGCCAATTGCAGCTTTAGGTTAGTCGAATGTTTGCGAGATGCGCCGCGAACGAACGTTTCCGGACTTTTTGCGAGAAAGCCCTCACGCTTACGCCGAAAATAGCCTGTTCGATCGACGGTGCTAGCCAAAACAACAGCTTGAAAACTTGAAAAGCCGACGTCATTGTGGAAGCGTAATTATTAGCGAGTTGATATTGGTCAACGACGATCCGAGGCATTGTGACCTTGCAATCTGATGAACCCGAGCAAGGCACTGATTTCGCCAGAAGGGTTGATGAGCTCGTCCCATCGATGATGTACGAAATGCAGCCAACGAGGTGACGACCGGCGAATCCAGGGACAGCAGCGCAGGCACGGACTCGCAAGCAACCGCCAGGCTGGAGCGGGAGAACGCTCACCTTCGGGCCTTGCTGGTGCAATCCGGGATTGACGCTCGGCACACCGCAGAAGCTGTTTCGCTGGCGAACTCCAGAACGCGCGAATTTGACGAGTTGCGGGCAGAAAGCGAGCGGGCCCACCAGATTATCGACTCGATGTTTACCTTCGTCGGCATGCTCGCCCCCGACGGCAAGCTCATCGAGGCCAATAACGCCTCTCTGGCCGCAGCCGGATTGAGCCGCAGCGACGTTATCGGCAAGCTTTTCTGGGACTGTTACTGGTGGAACTACGACCCTGCCGTGCAGGAACGGCTGCGGGCTGCGTTTGACAGGGCGGTGCGCGGGGAAGTCGTCCGATACGAAGAAACGATCCGCGTGGCCAACGATGGGCGGGCCGTCCTCAACTTCATTCTGAAGCCTGTCTTCGACGGCGGGCGACTGCTGTTCGTCATCCCGTCGGCGGAAGACATCACCGAGGGCAAGGCGGCACAGGCAACGCTGCGAGATCGCCAGGAAACGATTTCGCGACAGCTTGCGGAGATCAACTCGATCTATGCGTCCGCGCGCGTAGGACTAGCCGTGCTCGATCGCGACCTTCGCTACCTGCGTGTCAACGACCGGCTTGCCGAAATCAATGGCGTTTCGGTTGGTGACCACATCGGGCGCACCATGTTCGAAGTGACGCCGGGTTTGGCGGCGTTTGCGACCAATATGGCCGAGCGCGTGATCGAAAATGGCGAGAGCATCCTCGACGTTGAAACGTCGGGAGAAACGGCGGCGCAGCCGGGCGTGACGCGAACATGGGTCGCGCAGTGGCTACCGCTACGCGACCCCGAGGGCTCTGTCGTCGGCGCGAACGTCGTGGTCGAGGAGGTGACCCAACAAAAGCGCGACTTCGCCGAGTTGCAGCTCGTGGTTGGGCGGCTGCGGGAAAGCGAGGCGCGCTTTCGCGCGGCGGTCGATGCGATCGACGGCATCGTCTGGACAGCAAATGCGCTCGGCGAGATGGTTGGCGAGCAAGCCGACTGGTCGTCCCTGACCGGGCAGACGCCCGCCGAGTCCGAAGGCGCCGGTTGGGCGCAGGCGCTGCACCCTGACGACGCGCAGCCGACATTGGATGCCTGGAGCGCCGCCGTGGCCGCCAAGGCACCCTATGCGGTCGAGCACCGCTTGCGACGCCATGATGGCCAATGGCGACACTTCAGCGTGCAGGCCATTCCGATTTTCGATGGCGCAAACGATGTTTTGCAATGGGTCGGCGTGCATAGGGATATTACCGAACGCAAGGATCGCGAGGCCCACATCGAACTGCTCATGGGCGAGGTCAACCACCGGTCCAAGAACCTTTTGGCCGTGGTGATGGCGGTGGCAAACCGGACAGGCGTCGATGTTGACCAGGCCACGTTCATGCAGCGCTTTTCACAACGTATCCAATCGCTGGCGATCGGGCAGGACTTGCTTGTGAAGAATCAGTGGAAGGGCATCCTGCTCGCAAACCTCGTCGATGCCCAGCTCGGGCATTTCAAGGACCTGATCGGCGGACGCATTGCGGTTGATGGTGGCGCGGTGCATGTCTCGCCGGCGGCCGCGCAGACAATCGGCATGGCGCTTCATGAGCTGGCAACAAATGCCAGCAAATATGGCGCACTATCGACCGAGCGGGGGCGCGTCGCAATTGCCTGGCAGCTCGTGGATAGCATCGCACGCGGGCGGCGTTTGATCATGAGCTGGACCGAATCCGATGGCCCTCCCGTCGTCGCTCCGACACGATTGGGATTCGGATCCACCGTGATTGGCAGGCTGGTCAAGAGCAGTTTCGATTGTGAAGTCACCACTGACTTCGCCCGGTCCGGCTTCTCGTGGCGGCTCGACTGTCCAGCGGAAAAAGTCATCGAGGCGAACTTAGCCGGTGTCGCGGCGGGTGTGGAGATTGGACGTGAGCTTTCGGATTCTGGTGGTTGACGACGAAGTACTCATTGCGATGGAAATTGCGGATGCCCTGGAAGCGGAAGGCTTTGAGGTGGTTGGTCCATGCCACTCGGTTTTGCAGGCCTTGGACGAGTTGCAAATTCCCGGGTGCTGCGATGCCGTGGTCCTCGATGCCAACCTGCGGAGCGAAAGCGCTCTCCCGGTGGCAAGTGCGCTGTTGAAGCTTGATATACCGTTTGTCGTTGTCTCCGGTTACAATCGGGGTCAGCTTCAGGGCGATCTGGCCGCAGGGCCAATCCTGGCCAAGCCGGTGAACACCGAAGACCTTGTGAGCCACCTCCAGCGCGTGCTCGCCGCCCGTTGAATCAGGATGAAAAACGGCACCTTGAGTGCTTTCCCGCCGGATAGCTGCCTGACCGCAACGACCCCAATTCAGGCTTGGCACTCTCCTTGAGCAACAGCTGAAAGCCCGCCCGCACGATTGCCCGGTCGTCCAGCTTGGCTATGATCGGCCGGCTGATCCTATTGAGCAGCCCAAAGGAGCCGGAGATATTGGCGCTAATCAGGCCGCAGACAAACCGGAGATCGCCATCGCCACTGCGGATAGCATTGTATCGTGTCATCCCATTTTCAAGCGGACCTGCACGATCTGCGGCGAGCAATACGAGACCAGCGTCGCCATCTGCGCCGACAATTTGATCGAGCATCGGGGGTATCAGGACGATACTTCCGGCACTGCAAACTACCATAGGGCAGCCTGGGACCGTCAGATGCATCGCCCCTTCCAGCGTTATAGTGAACCTCAATCTCCGGCCCGCCCCGGATCGGCATCTGAAATCCATGATTGACCGCGCAGACCGCAACGGCATTGACCGCGACATCAAGTTTCATCGGCAGCCGATCGAAAAACTGCCGAGACGTCTCGATTCCGTCTTGGCCTGGGTTTCCGTAATCTTATCTGGGGATCGAGACATCTTGTCCAAGGGTAACATGCATTCACAGCACCTCGCGGGGACAAAAGCGAACCACCAAGATCAGATTACCCCAGGGTGTGGGCATTGAACCACCCTTTTAGCCAATTACGCCGCCATCGCGCGCCAGGAGACGACCGATTGCGTCGAAGAGCGAATCCATCGCGATTGGCTTGAAGAGCACCTCATCCGCCCCCGCGCGTAAACAGTCTTCGCGAAGATTGACCGCAGTATCAGCGGTAACGACGATCACCGGGATCATCGCCTTTGCATCGGGACGGGCGCGAATATGCCGGATGGCCGTCATCCCATCCATGCCGGGCATCCGCAAGTCCATCAAAACAATATCATAACTATTGTGTTCGATCAGCTCAAGACCGCGTTCAGCACTTTCGGCACCGGTCATCGTTGCGCCAGCCACGTCAAGCATGTCGCCCACGACACGGCGATTCATGGCGTCATCTTCCACAAAGAGAACGTTCATGCGACTGATCCGGTGGAAGGCGGGGGGACGAGAATTTTGGTCATGATCGCTGGCCTATTGCCTTATGCAGCACACGAGGCAAGCGGCCTGTGCGCTTCCTTCTCGACGCTATCGCCAGAGCCATACAGAATTTCGACAAGGGCCGCGCCCCCAATCGGCTTTTGGATGACCCGAATTAGGGCATTGGCCTTCACTAACCGCGTTTCAGCCTTATCCTGATCGGCCCAAAGAAGCGCCAGTTTGGCTCCGGCAGTTTTGCTTGCCTGGGCAATCTTGTCGATTGCGCCCAAGGGATCGGCTTCGGCCCGGGCTGTCGCGTCGTCGAGGAGCACCATTGCTGGCGCAGACGCATCAATTGCAATGAGCGCCTCAGTAATTGACCCGGCAAAGCAGATGAGGCCGGCATGCGGCTCCATCACAGCCCGGATCATGCTGCGTGAAATCGGGTTTCGATCGATAATCAAAAGTCCCGTTGCGGTCACACTCGGCCCATTGTCGACCGCTGCTTCTGGTGCCGCCAAACAAAGCGGCAAAGTGAGGGCAAAGGTCGATCCTTCGCCGGATACGCTCGTCACATGCATGTCGCCGCCCATCGCCCGCGCCAAATTCCGACAGATCGACAGCCCAAGGCCAGTCCCGCCAAATTTACGGGTCGTTCCGGCATCAACCTGTTTGAATGATTCAAAAATTTCTTCATGCTTGTCCGCGGGGATGCCGATGCCCGTATCGCTGACAGCAATACGAAGCACATCTTGCCCGACGGCCTCCGCCCGTAGCGTGACTGCACCTTTTTCCGTGAACTTCAGCGCATTCGACAGCAAATTGAAAACAATCTGCCGCAAACGGGCGGCATCGCCCTCAATCATCACCGGGCACCCGGTCAACTCGAGACGGAAATCAATGCCCTTTGCCCTTGCCTGCTCCTCCCAAAGGCGCGACACATCTCCCATCGTCATGCGCAGGTTCATTGGGATTTGTTCAACCGTCAGATTGCCCGTCTCCATCTTGGCGACATCCAAGATATCATCGACCAGCGCACGCATCGTAATGCCGGCGGCGTGGACGATCTGCAATCGATCGCGGGTAGTATCAGTCTGCGCCTTGTCAGCCAGCATTACCTGAGTCATGCCCAAGATGCCATTCAGCGGCGTGCGGATTTCATGGCTGGTCGTCGCCAGAAACTCGGTTTTGGCGGCCAAAGCTTTTTGTAGAGCCGCGTTACTGCCCGCCAATCCCACGTTAGCCGCGCGAACCTCGTTGCGGCTGCGACGGATGGTCAGCAATCCGAAGATCAACATCGAAGTGACGATCAACGCAGCAACCAAAATCCCAAAGAAGATGAATTGCTGAAATCTGGCGCGAGCGCGTTCAAATTCGACATTGCGCTGCAACTCATCGGCCTTGAGCTTTGCGATTTTCAGGTCCTGATTGGCATAATCAAAACGCGCGGCCATCAACGCGGTGTTGGTGGAGGCCGCCAGCTGCGCTGCCTTGTCATCGAGCCGCTTGAGCGCAACGAGATGGCTAAGCGC
>JBBQAU010000001.1:0-46883 GCA_038316685.1 Sphingomonadales bacterium | reverse complement strand
AAAAAAAGGCGGAATATGACTAACGCCATATCCCGCCCTACGTTTCGCTTGGCCCCAAACTCAGCGCCAGACAAGCCTTATTGCGTCGCGGAAGGCACCCCCGCTTTGGGTGACGTCGGCTTGGCCGGTGCCATCGCCACTGGCGCAGCGGTGGGCACTGCCTCCGGTATGGCTGGAACCACGGCTGGTGTCACCGGAGTGCCCCGCAGTGCCGGATAATCTTGCAGCATGGTCTTTCCACCCAGTGGCTTGTTCAACCCCTGGTGGCAGGTCGAGCAGTTCACCTTCAGCGGATCACCATGCGGGCCCCGACGGTTGGCTGGCCACACATCGCCAAGAGCGGTGATATAGTTATTGTTCAGGTCGCGCACCATGCGAATGCCATACCACGCAGTAACGCGCTGCGGCCGCGAGCTGGACCAGCTGCTGAACGCGTCAGTATTGTGACAGAAGGTGCAATTCACATTGAGCGAAGACGACATGTGCATCATCAACGCATAGTTTTTCTCGGTGTGCACGATCGAGGCACCCAACTTATCACCAGGCAGTCGAGTTGTTCCCTGTACCCGTATGTTGTTCTTGGCGGCCAAATAGGGCGTGAACGGATCATAGGGCAGCGACGCATAGGCCACCGTATCGATCGGCTTACCCTGACCATGGCGATTGCTCATCGTCCGGGTCGAACCGCCTGGTGCATCAGCCATTGCCCAGACATTCTTGGGAACAGCATTGCCGCGGTGGCAGGTATAGCAGGTCACGCCGGCATTCTCGGCGCCGCCGAAATGCGGGACCCACTGGGAATTGATCTTGATCGTCATTTGCAACATCTTGCGGGCGACAACCTTCGTATAGACCTCATCCGACGCCATGTTGTTCGGGTTGTGACAGTAATTACAGCCCGCCTCTGGTGGTGCGACCCACTGCGTGATCGCTGCCATCAAATGGTTAAACCGTTCTGTGCTGACATTGCCCAGCACCTTAACGTTTTGATAGGTTTCCTTGGCCAGCGGGCCTCCGTCAGGCGGCAGATCGTAGGGAGGCGCCGGTACTTCTTGAGGAAGCACGCGGTTGACAGCGGTGATCTGAGCCCCGCCCGTGCCGCGATAACCGGTCTGCTCGATTTTCTTGGGGCCGAATTCGCAGCCCGCAAGAAGCATCAAGGCTGATCCGGCGATGACCGTGCTGGTAATGGTGGCGACGCGGATCATTGCGGTGCTCCCGGCAGAGTGGCTGGATCAATAACGCCTGTATCAGGATAGGATGGCGCATAGCCGTGCTGGATCGCCCAAAGGTACCAGTTATCGACAACAGTGCCCGTGAGCAAGATACCGATCCCGCCCGTGAGCGTCGTCAACACTGCAAACCACCAAGCCCAACGATGGATCGATTCCATCGTCGCGTTAAAGCCCATCGTCCAGCGCCAGAACAAAGCGGCACGTTCAGACGCTGTGCCCCTGTCGGTAATTTGTTCAATCTCGCGTTCACCACCATAACGGCCGACCGCAAGGATCGTCGCACCATGCATCGCAAAAAGCAGCGTTGATCCATACAGGAAGACAATCGAAAGCGCGTGGAAAGGATTGTAGAACAAGTTCCCGTAGCGGATCGAGAAAGCCGCCGTCCAGTCGAGATGCGGAAATATGCCATAAGGTACTGCTTCCGACCAGCTGCCCATCAGCATCGGCCGAATAAAGCCAAGCACAATCATCAGCCAGATCGCGCTGAGGAAAGCCCATGAAACGTGCGTCCCCATGCCAAGCGCGACAGCCCGACGATAAGTGCGTGCCCACCAGAGCAGGACCGAGGCCGAGAAGAAGAAGCCAGTCATAATAAACCAGCCACCTTCAGCCAGTGGCACCATCGGCGAAAAACCATATTTCGGGGCAGGCGGCTCAAGCGACAACCAGAACAGCTGGCGGACGAACTGAACCGGGTTCCAGCCGACCGAAGCAAGCATATTCAGCCCGATGATCTCAAACGCAATCAGACCAAAAACCAGCGAGAGCGTGCCCAGCCATCCCAAATAAATCGGACCAATCTGCGCATTGCCGATCTTGCCGAGCAACCAGGAAAATCCTGCGGGATTGCTGCGAACTTCACCCGGATCATTGGTCGGTGGCCCCATTTCCGGCGGACCGCGGAGCTGCACCTGGGTAAAGATATTCAGATAAGTTGCCATCGGTTCAGTTCCCCTCAAGCCCAAATCGGCAGATTGAGCCACCATGTCCACCACTCAGGCCAGCCGCGCGTCCATAGCGGGCCACTGATGATGATACAGACGGCACTCCAGAAGCCAGCCGACAACGCGAGGAACAGGCCGACACGGTGAATGCCGAGTGTGCCGACCGAGTAACCGATCGTATCGCGAAAAAAGGCGTCTTCATATTCAGGTGATTTTACTTCCTGGCCCGCCTGCGGGTTTACTGCGGACAGGACAAGCCCGCCATGCAGCGCCAGCGCCAACGTCGTCGTGAAGAAGAAAGTCACAGCGATCATATGGGCAGGGTTATAGTGGAAGTGCAAATATTGATAACCGGTGTTCGAAACCCAATCGAGATGGCTGAAAATTCCATAAGGAAAACCAAACCCCCACGCACCAAGCAACATCGGCCGGATTACCACCAGGCTGACGTAAGCAAAAATCGCAACGCCGAATGCGACAGGTACGTGATACCCCATCCCCAGCTTGCGACAGATTTCTACTTCACGCAGCGCCCAGGACGAGAAAGCACCGATCGCGCAGATAGTGATGATCTGCCACAGCCCTCCTGCCTTCATCGGCGCAAGCCCAAGACCATAGCTGACATCGGGTGGCGCAATGCTGATGAGCCATGGATTCCATGTAGGCCCAAGCGAGGCACCGTAAAAAATAAGTGCCGTCCCCAGCACAGAGAAAAATGCGGCCGTCACACCAAAAAAACCGACGTAAAAAGGGCCGACCCAGAAATCAAAAAGGTCGCCGCCGACAAGCGTGCCCCCTCTTACGCGATATTTCCGTTCAAAGCTCAAGAGTGCCATGGACCAGCTCCTTCACCCGTCGGCTGGCGGCGGGATGGCAAAATTAGAAGAGAGGACTGGACGGACCTGGGCGCGGTAACGCCAATCAGGTCACGTCCGCCTCACATAGTACAACGGGCACGCTCTGCGAACCCCGACGGCCGTATCAGGCCGCTGGAGCAGGCGTTGCCGAAACAGCCGCAGCAGCAGCTGCAGGTGGATTCGGCGCTTCAAGCCAATTGTAACGATTGGTGCTCAGCAAAATGAAATGGATCAAAACTGCCAAGGTGAACAAGAACACCGCAAGTGCAGTAAGCACCCGCCGTCCGTCAAATGTCATCCACATTCTGTGCATGGTATAGTCTCCCGATTAGCCGTTGGTCGCAGGGCCGGTTGATGCCGGCGCCGAAATAGCGGAGGTTTTGTCATAGCCCGGCGTGCCTGGAAACCATGGGCGCCACTGCCACATAAGCACATGCGCAATAATCGCCACTACGGTGAAAAAACCCATGCTGACAGTGAACAGCGTGTTGAATTCTTTCGCTTCGGATTCAGTCAGGTATGTCCCTGGCCCCATTCTTTCGTCAATCATATCGCTCGTTCCTTCATCTTCGTTCGGCCCGACGAGTTCAGGCGCGCGGCACGCGTCCCCCGACGGCATCCACGCAGCGCAAGGCACCGCGAAGATTTGTTTGTCCGCAATAGGCGGAAATGGCTTAGCAGGTCGGTCATGCGCCCCTGCTTTCTGAAATGGCATCGGCCAGTCGTTCGGATGTCACGCGGGTTTCCCCGGCGCGGCGCGCGCCACGTTCGGCGGCATCACGAATGCGTTTGGCGACGGAGATACGCACGAGTACCGGTTCGCGCTCAACCACGGCATCGAGTTCGCTCTTTGCTTCATCTTCCCACAATAATTCGGCCTCTAGCCGAGCCGGGGTTGCGTCCACCTTGTCGAGCTGTCCAGCGAGCGGAAGGATGTGGAAAAGCGCGTCGAACAGCGCGTTGCAGACTTCCTGCATGAGATAGGTCGCACCGGCATAACCCATGAAGGGCGTACCAGTGTGCCGGCGGATCACAGCGCCCGGGAATGACGCCGGGATATAGATGCCGCGCGCACCGGTTTCGGCCATATACATCCGCTCGTTAAAGCTGCCGAACATGATAAGTGGCGCGTTGGTACGCATTGATTCAAGTACGGCTGCATTGTCAGGCTTGATGCCCGCCGAGCGCTGGTAGGAGAAGGTGCACGGCATGCCCATGTCCCCTTCCAGAAAATTGCGGATTCCGCGCGTGTAAGTTTCGTTGGCAACGATCGCAAAACTTGCCGTGCCGTAGAAATCCTGCGTAACGGACCGCCACAAATCCCAGAGTGGTTTGATTGTGGTATGTTTTTCGCGCTCGATAAACGGCTCCGGATCTAGCCCGGTGAGTTCGCCCAACTTGCGCAAGAACAACGTCGTCGATTCCAGACCTATGGGTGCCTGGATATAGGGCCGCTCTAGCGCTTCGCACAAACCACGGCCGAATTCGCGATACATGCAGACGTTTACATGCGCGTTCGCCAGCTTCTTGACATCGGCAAGATGGCTGCCGAGCGGGAACACCATATTGACCTGCGCACCCATTCCTTCGATCAAGCGGCGAATTTCAGCCAGATCGGACGGCATGTTGAATGTGCCATACATGGGCCCAATGATGTTGACGCGAGGCTTTTCTCCCTCACGAAGTTCCTTCAGTCCCGGCACCTTCTTTGGACCAAACTGAGTCCAGAGCCAGGTCAGCGCCCTGTCCCCAGCCTGCCATTGATCCTCATCGATCGTGCGAGGCAGGAAACGTTGAATATTGGTGCCCTCAGGCGTCACGCCGCCACCGATCATCTCGGCAATCGATCCGGTAACGACGACTGCAGGCAGATCAGGATCAAGCGTTTTCCAGGCGCGCTTCATCGCTCCTTCGGTGCCGTCGCGGCCAAGCTCTTGCTCACCAAGGCCAGTGACGACGATTGGCAGCTCATGCGGTGGCAGACCATCGGTGTAATGCAGGACCGAGGTCACCGGCAAATTTTCACATCCAACAGGGCCATCAATAATGACCTGCAAGCCTTTGATGGCAGTAAAGGCGTAAACCGCGCCCCAGTAACCGCCCGCGCGATCGTGATCGAGGATGAGTGTCATGTGCCGATATGCTCCTCGGCCTTGGCGGCGGCGATCCGCTTGGCGGCAAATTTAGCCTTGAACTCGGGGCGATCAACGGGCGTTTCTTCCCAGACGCCCGCCGTGGCACCAGTGCCAACGCCTTCAAAAAACGCACTCATCTTGTCAAACCGGTGCTGGTTAGCAAGCGCGGCATTGACCACCATTGCCAAGCTACCAGCCCCTGCCGGACCCATAAGCGGCCGGGCCGAAATCAGGTTAGTGAAATACAAACCCGGGATCGATTTTTGCTTTGCGTGTTGAACAACCGGGGTCGTGCCAATCGCCAGATCGGGGCCATATTCCTCAACCGCTGCAATGTCCTGCTCAAGACTTGCGCGATACTGAATGCGGACACCCTTTGATTCAAGCCAATCGCGATCCGGATCAGACCAACGTGTGCGGGGACACGCTGTGCCAACATAAGGAACGTCGGCTCCACTCTCCACCAACAGCCGGGCAACCAGCAGCTCTGACCCTTCATAGCCCGATACCGTGATCCGGCCCTTGATCGGCTTTGCGGCGAGCGCGCTTGCGATGGCAGGCAGGAATTTGTTCTTCGATGCGTCAATCTTGTTCTGGGCAATCCCGCAAGCCGCACCGATCGCGTCAAGCCAGGCCGCCGTGCCATCGCGCCCAACCGGCGCTGAACCCACCACCGTCCGGCCCGCTGCTTCAAATTCGCGGACACTGGCTGTGTAGAAAGGATGGATCGCAGCGACAGCTGCACAATCCAGCGCCGAATAAAGCTCACGCCATTCACGCGTTGGAACGACCGGTCCGGCGGCAAGCCCAAGCGGCTCCAGCATCAGGCCAATCCCTGGTGGGTCGGCCGGGAACATTTCCCCGAGCAGCGTAATCGTCGGCCGGTCAGACCGCTCACGAGGAGCCGCAACTGGACCCTGCTCGGCTTCTTTCCGCGCATATGCGAGCATCGCACCCGCCAGCACATCCTTTGCCTCAGCATGCGTTGGCACGCCAAATCCTGGGACGTCGATGCCAATTACACGCACACCATTAATGGCATCAGGCAGCAACTGGAGCGGGACACCCGACGCCGTCGGCACGCACAAATTGGTAACGATGATAGTGTCATAGAGCGCGGGATCAGCCAAATCGTGCACCGCGTCACGGATATCCTCAAACAGCTTGCCGGTAACGAGTGTTTCTGACGAGAACGGCACATAACCGACCGACCGGCGCGCACCATAAAAATGCGAGGTGAACGTCAGGCCGTAAACGCAGCAGGCCGACCCGGACAGCACGGTCGCCGTCCGCCGCATCCGAAGACCCACGCGCAATGAGCCAAAAGCCGGACACATAGATTGCGGCTGATCATGCGGGCCCTTGGGATAATCGGCTGCATAACGATCAAGAATTTCGCTCTTGCCGGCTTTTGCAGCTGCATCGTGCATCGTTGCTGCACCGGCATGACAGCCGCTGCCGGCCGCTTCGGGCGCGCCAAGATCAAGACGATCAGTCGTTCGGGTTGGGGTGTCCATGATGCTGATCAGACCGTGTCGTAAACGATTTCAAGGCTTGGCTTCACGACAAATTCTTTGCCGCGCATGTCCGCCTGACTCGCTGGCCGCAGCGTGTAATCCGCCCCTGTCACATCGGCGCTGAACAGGTTCAACAAGCCATCCTGATCAAGCGGCGTCGGGCGCAGCGGCGGCGCCTCAGCGACATTAACCGCCAATTCTTCAAAGAGCGACGCCCACTGACCGCCGGGCTTGCCGATAATCTGATAATTCGCGCTCTTTTTGCGGATATCCTCGTTGGCGGGGATTGCGCACAAAACAGGAATGCCGACGGCTTCGGCGAAGGCATTAGCCTCCCCGGTGCCATCATCCTTGTTCAGAATCATGCCCGCCACGCCGACATTGCCGCCCATCTTGCGGAAATACTCCACCGCCTTGCAGACGTTGTTGGCGACATACAGCGACTGAAGGTCGTTCGATGCGACGACAATCACCTTTTGGCACATGTCACGCGCGATCGGCAGGCCAAAGCCGCCGCAGACCACGTCGCCCAGGAAATCGAGCAGGACATAATCAAAGCCCCATTCGTGAAAACCCAGTTTTTCGAGCGTTTCAAAACCATGGATGATCCCGCGACCGCCACAGCCACGACCAACTTCTGGTCCGCCGAGCTCCATCGCAAACACACCGTCGCGCTGGAAGCAAACATCGTCGATGCCGATTTCTTCGCCCGCCAGCTTCTTCTTCGAACTCGTCTCGATGATGGTCGGGGTGGACTTGCCACCGAACAACAGGCTCGTCGTGTCAGATTTCGGGTCGCAACCGATGAGCAATACGCGCTTGCCCTGCTGCGCCATCATATAGCTGAGATTGGCGAGTGCGAAGGACTTGCCAGAGCCACCCTTGCCGTAGATGGCGATAATCTGCGTTTCCTTGGTTACCGGGCCTGTTGGAACGGGATCAGGCTCGTGTGACGCTTCCTCGCGAAGTGCGTTAACATCAAGAACGGTCATTCGACTCTCCAATCAAGCACCATTTTTAAACATTCCGGGTCGCCGAAGGCGGCCGGATAGGCTTCAGTCGCCTCGCTCGCCGGGCGAACGTGGCTGACAAGACCATCAAGGCTCAACTTCCCGCCATCGACGAGTGCTGCGGTTGCCCGCAAATCATCGATCACGAATTCGGTTGAAATTCGCAGTCGAGTCTCGCGCATGAACGCAGGCGGGAACGAAAAGGTCAGCTTGTCGTAGAACCCGGCAAGAACAATTTCGCCGCCCTTACTCGTCCGGGAAATCAGCGTATCAAGGATGGCACCCGCCCCGCTCGCGTCGCAGATCGCCTTGTAATCTTTCCGATCATCCTCGGAAGGATCGATCACGCGATAGCCAAAATCGCCGATCCGGCGCTCAGAGGACGTTTCCCAAACCGTTGGGGCAGGCGCACCTAGCGCAATGGTCGCCCGCGCAATCAAACGCCCCAGAATACCGTGACCAACCACCAGTTCAGGCGGCGCACCGCCCGCCACCGCATGATAGGCGGTTGCTGCAAGCGCGATCAAAATACCGCGCTCGCCAAGCGCTTCGTCGACCGGCATGGCACGCGCGCCGGGCAAGATCACCCGCCGCGCTGTCCCACCGAACAGGCCGCGCGCCTGTATGTAACAATTGGCCCCCGGAACAAAAACCCATTCGCCGATCCGTGACTGCGCGTCGGCGCCCGCATCAACGACCCGACCAACCGATTCATACCCTGGAACCAGGGGATATCCCATGCCGGGAAACGGAGGCATCGTTCCTGACCAAAGCAGCTTTTCGGTGCCCGAGCTGATCCCGCTCCAAGCCACCTCGACCAGGATGTCGCCGGCACCCATTGGGGTGAGGCCAAGACGACGCAGTGAAAGCGTCCCAGGTGCCTCTAAAATAACCGCCAACGTGTCCATGCCGACTCCTAGGCGCGTCGCCCCCCAATCCGGTGGTCTTCTGCGCTGTCTGTCAGTTTAGATTGACACTTTTTATTGTCAACTAGATTGGACGTTTCAAACGTGAAGAAAGTCAGCGCGTTGCAATGATTGCGCTCACGGTCAGCGGCAAAGGTGTCGGGACTCGCCGAAAACTGCTGAAACCAGCCTCTCGGAGCAGATCGCCAATTGCGGCGTAGCTTCGTGGCCGGCCCGAGCCCATCGCCCACAAATACATGCCAAAATAGGCATCCCCCGCCGACTCAGCGCCTTTTGTCTCAGCCATTGGCTCGGCAATGAGCAGTTTGCCCCCGACCGGTAACGCCGCATGGACATTGCGCAGCAACTGGAGGGCTGGCGCATCATCATGGTCATGTAAAATGCGAATCAGGGTGATCAGATCATGCCCCGTTGGCAGCGGCCCTGTTAAAAAATCGCCGCCGAAAACCTCGATCCGATCACGATGGCCCGCTGCCGCCAATGCGCGCCGTGCCCGGTCCCCGACCGCCGCCAGATCAAACATCGCCAGCGATAGCGCCGGCACCCGTTCGGCGACCGCCGAGACAAAGGCACCCTGCCCCCCACCGACATCAAGCATCCGGCGATGACGCGCAAAATTATAGCTGGCGATCACATGGCTGGCGATCATTGGTTGGGAGGCCGCCATCAACGCGGAATATGCCGCGACCTCTGCGCCTTCACCCTGCCCCGATGATTCGGCATAGGTCCAATAGTGGGACAATTGCCCGCCCCCCCCGCCGCGACGCAACAGCGCCATCGGGTCCATCAGATCGGCATAGAGCAGGTGGTGGTGCGCAACCATTTCGGCAATGCCGCCATTGCCGCGCAGCGCCGCGCCATCCGCGCCAAGCGCCCAGCGGCCTGGGCCAACCCGTTCTGCAAGCTTTAGCGCCGCTGCGGCGCGCACCAACCGGTCTGCGCCTTCAATCGGCAGATCAACGGCCTTGGCGATGGCATCGAGGTCCATCGCGCCTTCTGCGAGTCGATCGAGCAGGCGCGATTGGATGCACGCCGCAATGATCTGGGAATAGGTGAAGCCTGCGACCAAATCGAACATGATCTGCGCTCGCCGCCGGACGATCGGTCGGGTAAACCAGAAGCGCACGGCGAATCGCTGAAAGCCTGGATCAGCCAGCACCTTGTTGCGAAGGTTGATCCATCGTTCGCGCAAAGGGCTATTGTCATTGGAGTTGTGCAGTTTCATATGTCAAATGAATTGGACGGTCAGTCCGCTGGCGTCAATCGTGCGTTCGATGGGTGCTGGCAGGTATGACCACATTAAGGACTGGGATGGAGCGCGACAACGTTATTGTGATCGGCGCCGGAGTTGGCGGATTGACCAGTGCTGCCTTACTGGCTGCCCGCGGCCTTGATGTCACCGTCGTCGAGGCTGCGGCGACGCCGGGTGGCAAGATGCGCCAGGTCATTTCCGGCGGCGCAATGGTCGATGGTGGTCCCACTGTCTTCACCATGCGTGACGTCTTTGAGGATCTATTCGACTCCTGCGGGGCGACCTTAAGCAACCATTTAACGCTTCGACCGGCCTCGCTGCTCGCACGTCATGCCTGGAACGAGGACCGACTTGATCTGTTTGCGGATCGCGACGCCAGCGAGGCCGCAATCGGAAACTTTGCGGGAGCAGCAGAAGCCAAGGGATATCGCCGCTTTTACGACGAGGCACAGCAAATCTTCCGGTCGCTTGATCACCCCTTCATGCGCAGCCAACGCGCCGGACCAACCCGACTCGCCTGGGAAATGGGCAAGGCCAACCCCAGCGATCTGTTAACAACGCGGCCATTCAATAGCCTTTGGGGGGCGTTGGGCGATTATTTCCGTGATCCCCGGCTGCGACAATTGTTCGGTCGTTATGCCACCTATTGCGGTTCTTCACCGTTTAAATGCCCCGCTACATTGATGCTGATCGCGCATGTTGAGGCGCGTGGCGTCTGGCTCGTTGATGGTGGCATGTTCGCGCTGGCCAAGGCAATTGAGGGGCTCGCCATTCGCAATGGCGCGCGTTTCCGCTACGGCGAACGGGTAACCGAAATACTCGTTGATAAGGGCAAGGCCAGTGGTGTTACGCTAGCGAGCGGAGAGCGACTCCATGCCCGCAGCGTGGTCTGCAACGCCGATCCCGCAGCACTCGCCTCAGGTCGTTTCGGTCAGGCAGCGCAGCGCGCAGTGGGCGCGATTCCGGCGAGCGGACGCTCACTCGCGGCGATGGTCTGGACCGCACACAGCAAGACTGACGGTTTTCCCCTTGCGCATCATAACGTATTTTTCTCAAATGATTACGCGGCTGAATTCGAGTCGCTGGGTCAAAACAAACTGGCCGTATCGCCAACCGTTTATGTCTGCGCCCAGGATCGTGATGATCTGGGCGTCGGCCCGGACGGTGCCGAACGGCTGCAAATTCTAGTTAATGCCCCTGCCATCGGTGATGGCAAAGGGTTCACGCAAGGGGAGATCGACCAATGCAGATTGCAGATGCTGGAGACCACGGGGCGAGCGGGCCTTTTGCTGGAACTGCCAGCCTCGGGCACAACGCTGTCGACGCCGACGGATTTCGAGGCGATGTTCCCTTCGACCGGTGGAGCCCTTTATGGACAGGCCTCGCACGGCTGGGTGGCGTCCTTCCGCCGGCCTGGCGCGAGAACGAAGATCCCGGGACTCTACCTCGCGGGCGGGAGTACCCATCCTGGCGCGGGCGTCCCGATGGCAGCGCTCTCGGGCGGGTTAGCCGTCGATATCCTGCTCAAGGACCTCGCTTTGACGTCAAGGTTGATGCCAAAGGTTATGCCTGGTGGTACATCGACGCCTGCAGCGACGACGGCCGCTTCGGCCTGACGGTCATTGCTTTTGTCGGCAGCGTTTTTTCGCCTTATTACAAGCTGAGCGGCCGTTCGAGCCCGCAAAATCATTGCGCGATCAATGTCGCGCTCAATGGCCCTCGCGGCAATGCCTGGGCAATGACAGAGCGGCCCTGGCACCGTATCCGGCGTGACGAAGACACCCTCGCCGTTGGCCCAAGCGCGCTGCGTTGGGACGGTAATGTGCTGGTGATCGATATTAACGAGACCTCCGCTCCCTTGCCCTATCCCGTGCGCGGCCAGGTGCGGCTTTATCCCGAGATGATCGGCACCACCGGATTTCATCTCGATCCGGCAGGCAAGCATCGCTGGCACCCCGTTGCCCCGCGTTCGCGTGTCGAGGTTACGATGGCCAATCCCGCGATCTCCTGGAAGGGCAGCGGCTATTTCGATTCAAACTTTGGCGAAGAGGCGCTGGAGGATGGTTTTGATGAATGGCACTGGTCCCGCGCGCATCTCAGCAAGGACGTGGCGGTGCTTTATGAAGGCAGCCGCAGCGATGGGACGCCATTCGATCTGGCGCTCCGTATGGATCATCAGGGTCAATGGCATGATGTCGTGCCACCGCCGTCGCAACATCTGCCGCGCTCCGCATGGTTGATCAACCGAATCACCCGCGCCGATCGCGGCACGACTGCAAAAGTAACTAAAACCTGGGTTGATGCGCCTTTTTATGCGCGCTCGGCACTCTCTACCCGGCTGTTTGGCGAAGATGTCCACGCTGTTCACGAAAGCTTGTCGCTCGGGCGTTTCCGATCACCTATCGTCCAGGCGATGCTCCCTTTCCGAATGCCGCGCGCGATCCGCTGATTCGCGCTCGGTCTTCCGGTCGCGGGCAATCGATTTTCGGTCGGACCAATATTGATAACCCAGGAAGGCAAGCACCAGGCCAAAGCTGCCAAGCATTTCGATGAGGCCGATGTTATCGCGGATCATCGCTGTCGGCCTGAGGCAGAACGCCTGTTTCGCGGGCAAAACCAGTGATGATCTCCGCTGCCTCGGCGGGCGATTCTTCATGGGCGAGATGACCAAGGGCTGGCTGGATGGTGAGCTTTGCCGCCGTGACCCGCGCCGTCGCCTCGCGCGCGCTATCGAGTGTAATGGCGGCGTCGCGGTCGCCATGGACGAGCAGCAACGGCACACGAAGCGACGGCAGATCACGCGCAAAACTATCGAGATCCCAATCGGCCATCATCGTGATTGCACCCGAGCAATGGCCTGGTGTCCCAAAGAGCCGACCATAAAAATCTGCCCCTGCTGCATCAATCTTTGAGCCCGTGCTGCGCGCAAGGAAACTGCCCGTCTCGCCCTGCTGACGCGCTATGCCAGCAAAAATGTGCGGCGCAAACGGATTGACAAACAGCATCCGCGCCAGCCCCGGAAAAATCTTCGCGGCAAGCCCCGGAAAGGGCAGCAGCGCCGCGTTCATCCCGATCACCGCTTTCGGGCTTACGGCCCCATCAAGGACCGCGCGAATGGCAATCGCAGCACCCGCCGAATGACCGAGCACGAGTTGCGGCGAAATACCAAGCGCGGTGATAAGATCGCCCACGGCACGCGCCATTGCCGGCATCGACAGTCCGCCACTCGGCCGTCCTGCGGTGAAGCCGTGCCCTGGTAAATCAGGCGCAACCACGGTAAAGTGTTGAGCGAGCAGCGGCATGAGATCGCGCCAGCTGTGCGTCGCTGAAGCCGTGCCGTGGAGCAGGAGCAGCACTGGCCCCTCACCCATCACCTGCACATGCCAATGGAGACGACCGACTTCCAAGAATCGGCTGGCCCCGTGATTAGGCCAATCCTTTCCCTCCACCGCCCAGCGCGGCCGATTATGTGACATCCTGCGCACCCTTTACCGCTGCATGCATGGTGCGGGCATCCGCCCGTGGCAGCGGCAGATAACGCGCGCCCATGACAGCGGCGAGTTTTGCACCCTCCGGCCGGGGGCGTTGCGACGTATCGACAAAGGCCGCGGCGATACCGGAAGCACCAATCGCGCGGGCGGCGGCCTCGGCGTCATCTTCCGCGCGCTGGCGGACGGTCGTTCCATCAGCGGCGATATTAGCGCGGCCATCGGTTAGAATCACAAGGAACGGCGTCCGCCCGCGCGAACGCGCCGCTTCGGCCAGTTGACGCGCAGTGTTGAGCCCAGCGGCAAGCGGCGTCCCGCCCCCACCCGGCAACGCCGACAGCGACTTTTTCGCGCGCGCAAGCGAACGCGTGGGCGGCAGGATAATCTCAGACGTTTGCCCACGAAAGGCGACGAGCGCGACCTGCGCGCGCTTCACATAGGCTTCTGCCAGCAGCAACTCGACCGCGCCTTTGGCCTCAGCCAGGCGGGCGAGCGCAGATGAACCCGAAGCATCGACCGCAAAAATCGTCGTCGCCTCGGTCCGGCTTTCAAAGCGACGAATCCGCAAATCATCTTTGCGCACCTTGACCTGGCCCGATTGCGCACCGCGCACCCGCTGCCACGGTGCTGCCGCGCGCAATGTATCGATCAGGCTAAGCCGCAGCCCGCCGCGCGGGATGCCAGCGCGAACACCGACAGGGCGACCGCGCGTCGTCGAGCGCCGCTTCTCACCCCTACCCTGGGTGCGCGATTGCGGGCCGCGCCGGGCATTTTGGGTTGCCAGCTTGGCAAGCACATCCTTGGGCAGTGAAGCAAGGACAGCCTCAAGCACCACGTCATCCAGCGGTTTCGGCTCGCTGCTCTCGCTGTCATTGGCACTGTCCGAATCGGGCGGCGGTGGCGGTGGCGGCTCGGGTGCCTCGGGTTCGGCGTCTTCCGGCTCGGCCTCGGGCGGTGGCGGCATACGGGTTGCACGCGGCCCCAAAACCAGTCTGGCAGCAAGTGCTACATCAGCCTCGCTGATCGCCATACGCCCATCAAGAATCGCCGATGCCCGTGCGGCACGCAGGGCAAACAACGGCGCACGAATCGAATCGACGCCCAGCACTGCGGCAGTCACCGCCAATGCCTCCAGCACATCTGCAGGCGGGATGACTTGCTCCAACGCCACCGCATGACTCCTTGCGACTGGCGCCGCTGCAACCGCCACCTCCTGCAACGCCGCGCGAAGATCGACGCGGGATAACTCGACAGCGGATAAATCAAACCAGAATGCCATGCGCTCGCGCAAGGACGCCGGTGGTCGTTCGTCAGCCTCGCTCGCATCATCAAGCGCGACGACCAAAAAGCGCGATTCGGACCGCAGCGTCATCCCCTCACGCTCGGCGACAACCTCCCCTGTGTCCATTGCCGCAGCGATCGGCGCGGCAACCGAATCAGACAAACGCTCTGCCATCGGAATCACGACGATCCCGCCTGCTGCCTCGGCGAGCAGGCCGACGCGCGACACTGCCTTGCCGGTCGATAGCGTCGCGCCCAAATCAAGCCCGCCGAGCAACCTTTCTTCGTCGATATGGGCGGGCAGTCGCCGGATGGGCGCACCAAGCGGCATCGCTGCAACCAGATTGGCAATCACTGCATCGCGCAATTCTCCACCACCCCGCAGCGACATGCCCCCCAACCCAACGGGGTCAATCGCGCAAAGCCGCGCCGCCAGCCGCGCATCCGCCAGAACATCGGGCGGCATTTCGCCCGGCAAAGTCATGCCGCGAACAGCGTTTCCAACGCGCGCTCGATCCGGGCGGTGGAGCCCGTTTCGTCAAGCACGTTGCGACGGAGCCGGTGCCGCAACGCGAGCGGGGACACCCGGCGGAGGTGATCTTGCGTAACGATGCTTGCCTCTTCAAGCGCAGCCAGTGCGCGGGCGGCGCGCATCAGCGTCAATTCACCGCGCAGACCATCTGCCCCCACCGCCATGCAGATTTCCGACGCGCGCGTCAGCACATCATCAGGGATCGTGACGCTGGGCAGCAATTCACGCCCCTTGGCGATCCGTTTCAGCGTCTTGCGTTCGGCCTTGGACCAATGTTCGGTAAAAGCATCGGGCGTGCGCTCAAACGCATCGCAGCGCTTCAATATCTCGACGCGCTGTTTTAAGTCCTGCGGTGTACGAACCTCGACCGACAGGCCAAACCTGTCAAGCAATTGCGGGCGGAGCTCGCCCTCTTCAGGGTTACCGCTGCCGACGAGCACGAAACGCGCGGCATGGCGGACGCTCAACCCCTCGCGCTCGACAACATTCTCGCCCGATACCGCCACGTCGAGCAGCAAATCGACGATATGATCTTCAAGCAGGTTGATTTCATCAATATACAAAAAGCCGCGATGCGCGCGCGCCAACAACCCCGGCTCAAACGCCTTTTCACCCGCGCCCAGCGCGCGTTCCAGATCAAGCGCACCGACCACGCGGTCCTCGGTTGCCCCCAATGGCAGATCGACAAAGGGCACCGGCGCGCTCGCCTTGCCCGGCAAATGCGTTTCGGGCGTCGGGCAGACCGCCTGGCCCGGCATGCAGTTATACCGACACCCCGGCACCACGGCCATCGGCGGCAGCAGCGCGGCCAGCGCCCGGACGGCGGTGGATTTGCCGGTGCCACGATCACCAAACACCATCACCCCGCCGATCCGCGCATCAACCGCGGATATCAACAGGGCCAATTTCATCTCGTCCTGACCGACGATCGCTGAGAAGGGAAATGACTTACGCATCATTTTCGTGTAACGATTGTTGGACACTCCACAAGATGGATGCGCCAGCAATATGTCAACTCCCGCACTTGTTGCCTTTGGCACCGCCATCCTGATCGGTGCGGTGGGGGGATTAATGACCCCGATCGGCAACTGGTATGCCGATTTGCGCAAACCCCGGCTGCAACCACCCAACTGGCTGTTTGGACCGGCCTGGGCGGTGATTCTGCTACTGGCGGGTTGGGCCGCACTGACGGCGTGGACGGCGGCGCGCAGCGATGCGGATCGATCAAACATCCTCATCATGTTTGCCACCAACGCGGTGTTCCATTTCCTCTGGAGCCCGTTGTTTTTTCATGCGCGGCGGCCGGATTGGGCGCTGGTGGAGATGGTTTTTCTTTGGGGGTCGTTGGTCGCACTGGTGATTGGCCTTGCGCCGATTTCGTTGCAGGCGGCGGCGCTGATCCTGCCTTATCTCGGCTGGGTCAGTTTTGCGCTTTGGCTCAACAGCGCGATTGTCAGACTGAATCGCCCATTTGCGTGACGGACTATTGCTGCGCCTGCTGCTGCTGGCGAGCCATTGCGATTACCTGATCGAGCAGCGCCAATCGCTCGGCAATGTCAGCGCGGTAGGACAAGGTCTTGGGCGTCAGCGCCAGTGCCCGAGCCCACCAAAAGCGTGCCTGCTGGAGCTGTCCGCCCTGTGCATAGCCCAGCCCCAGAAAAAACGGCGGCCCCGGATGTTGCGGCGACAACTGCATCGCGTGTCGAAAGGCGAACAGCGCGCTTGGCGAGACGCTGCCGCCATCATGCGTGACAAGCACACTGCCAAGCTCGGTCCAGAGCTGCACACTCCTGGGGTTGCGATCAATGCCGCCAAGCGTGACCTTGACGGCCTTCCCCGGATCACCAACCCGGATCATCGCATCGGCCGCCATCTGATAAGCCGAATCGCTCGTGTAGCTACTAAACATCTTGCCGCGCAGCGCGAGAATGTCAGGTGCGATATCGACCTTGTCTTCAACAGGCTTTGCCGGGCTCGCGCCAAGCATGGGCCGCCCCTGCATCGCATAGCCAGCGCCGCCGAGCAGAAGCGCGGCCCCCGCCGTCGTCCATAACAGTCGCGGCAAACCCAGCCGCCACAGCACCGCAGCGCTGACCAGCATCACCGCAGCAAGCATCCCCCAGCCCATCAGGCGCGCTTTCTTTTCTTGAAACTCACGCGCGCAATCATGAGGCCAAGCCCGATCAGCAGAATTGGGGCGATCCATAACGGTGCAGTGGCTGCACTCAGTGGCGGATCATAGGTCACATAATCGCCATAGCGATTGATAAGCCATTTACGGACATCAGCCGGGCTCTCCCCCTCCGCAATCCGCCGCCGGACGAGCGCGCGCATATCGCCCGCCATCTCTGCATTGCTATCTGCAATTGACTGGCCCTGACAGACCAGGCAGCGCAATTCGAGCATCAGGACTTGCGCCTTGGCTTCCTGATTTGAGTCAGGCAGCTCGGTATCGGCAAGCCGCGCGGGCGGCAGTGCCGAATCGGCCAAAGCCGGGCTGCTCGCCGCAATCAGCAGCAGGAAGGCAGCGCGCTTCATTTTGATTGCTCGATAGCGGCCAGGATCTTTGGCACATCATCGGCACGGATTTCGCCGACATGCTGCAGCCGGACGATCCCCTTGCCATCAACAACGAAGGATTCAGGCACACCCGCTGACCCGAGCGCGAGTTGCACCGCGCTTTCGGGATCATCGCCAATCCGATCAAACGGGTCCCCATAGCGATCCAGAAAACCTTGAATGTTCGGGCCAGTATCGCGAATCGCCACTGCGTCAATAACGACGCCCAACTCTTGAAGGCGCTTGAGTTGTCCGGCCTCTGCGGCGCACGGAATGCACCAGCTGGCAAAGACGTTGATCAGCCTTGGCTTGCCGTCGCGGTACATGATCGCTGCGACACCAGGCTTGCCAGGCAGCATCGGCGGCAGCGCGAAAGCGGGGAGCGGCTTGCCGACCATCGCCGAATAAACGGTGCGGTCGGCTGGCTTGTAGAGGCCAATCGCCACCAACGCGAATAGACCGGCAAACACCGCAAAGGGCAACCAGAGCAAGAGCCGTCTCACACCCGCGCCTCACGCAGCGTGGTGCGATTTTCGCGCAGAACCCGTCCAATCAGCGAAAGCGCACCGCCCAGTGCAATCAGCGCACCGCCCGCCCAGATCAGCGTCACAAACGGCTTCCACCACAGCCGCAACTGCCAACGGCCCGCCGCATCGGGTTGGCCGAGCACGGTATAAAGCTGACCATCAGCGACGGTTGCGATTGCCGACTCGCTCGTCACCGTCACCGGGTTTGAAAAGAAACGCGACTGGGGCGAAAGCGTGAAGGGCGCATCATCGCCGCGTTGCACTTTCAACCGCGCCTCAAGTGCTGACCAGTTTGGTCCGATCACAGGCGTCACGCCTTGCAGCGTCACGGTATAAGGCCCGACGCGGTGCAGCTCTCCCACCCGCGCGGCAATCAGCGTCTGTTTGGTGAAGGCAGTTTCAGACGCCATGCCAGCCAGGCTGACGGCAATGCCAAGATGGGCGAGCACCATGCCATAAGTGAACAGCGGTGTGCGGCGCAGATTACGACCCCAAAGCGGGGCGACACTTGCCACCGCCAGTCCTGCCGCGAGCCCAATCCCCAGAATCGGCAACAGCCCCGCCTCCATCGCGAAGAAAAACAGTCCGGCCAGAACGGTGCAGGCCACACCGATTGGCACCAGCATCCGCGAGATGACCATGTTGCCATCATCACGCCGCCAGCGAACAAGCGGCCCGGCAGCCATGACCGCAACCAAAACGAGCGCGACCGGCCCCGCCGCTTTGTTGAAAAACGGCGGGCCGATGGACAATTGCACGCCAAACGCGCCTGCTGCGAGAATGGGATATAATGTGCCGATCAGCACGATGCCGAGGATCACCGACAGCAGCAGGTTGTTGGCCACCAAGGCGCCCTCACGGCTAATCAGTTCAAATGTCGATCCCTGTCGGATCGTGCCAACACGAAGCGCAAACAGTGCAAGCGCCCCGCCAATATAGAGTGCAAGCAGCACAAGGATGAACGAGCCGCGCGTGGGATCAACCGCAAAGGCATGGACGCTCGTCAATATGCCCGAGCGAACCAGGAACGTGCCAATCATCGACATCGAAAAGGCAATCACCGACAACATGATCGTCCAGGCACGCAGGCCATCACGGGTCGCGAGCACGGTCACTGAATGCAGCAAAGCCGTCGCCGCCAGCCAAGGCATCAGCGAGGCGTTTTCAACAGGATCCCAAAACCACCAGCCGCCCCAACCGAGCTCGTAATAGGCCCAGTAAGAACCCGCCGTGATGCCCAGCGTGAGGAAAATCCAGGCCCCCAGCACCCAGGGCCGCATCGCGCGGGCAAAGGCAGGGCCAACATCGCGCATCACCATCGCCCCAACCGCAAACGAGAATGCGACTGAAATGCCGACATAGCCAATATACAGCGTTGGGGGGTGGAAGGCGAGGCCAGGATCCTGCAGCAACGGGTTCAAACCATTACCATCCGCAGGCGCGGGCGAAATACGCGCAAACGGGTTTGAGGAGAAAAGCAGGAAGGCGTAAAACCCCAGCGCAATCAGCGCCTGTGCGCCCAGTGTCGCCACGAGCGTGGCCTTTTCCAGGCGTCGCTCAAGGATCGCGACGGCACCACCCGCCAGCCCCAGGATCGTTACCCAAAGCAGCATTGATCCTTCATGGTTTCCCCAAGCCCCGGCGATCTTGTAAATCAGCGGCTTGGCCGAATGGCTGTTGGTCGCAACGAGCAGCACGGACATGTCCGATTCGACGAACAGCCACATCAACAGCGCCATCGCCAGCAGCACAACCAGCCCCTGCACCACCGCAACAGCGCGCACGGCATCCTGCACCTCTGGATCGCCGCGTGCGATTCCCAAGGCTGACAGCGCAAACTGCAACGCCGCAATTGCTCCTGCAATCCACAGGGCGGCCAGACCGGCTTCAGCAATCATAGTTTGGGCTTTTTCGTCTCGACCATTTTGCCAGCCATTTGCGGCGGCATGTAGCGTTCATCATGCTTGGCGAGCAGGTTGCTCGCCTCAAAACTGCCATCGGGACGAAACTCGCCCTCGGCAACGACGCCGGACCGTTCTTTAAACAGATCAGGCGTTATGCCCTTAAAACTTACCGGGACGATTGCTTTGCCGTCCGTCACGATGAAACGGATCGTTACACCATCAGGCTGGCGCTTGATCGAGCCGCCTTCGACCATGCCTCCCAACCGAACAGCACGGCCGAGCGGCAGGCCGAGCTTCGCTACATCGCCCGGCGCATAAAAAAACGCGGCCTGATCTTTGAGCGCCGACAGCGCAAGCCCGCTTGCCCCGACAATCGCTCCGAGCGCCAACACGCCAAGCACCAATCGCTGATGTTTTGCTTTCATTTCTGTGACTTCATTTCGGGCCTCGTTCAGCCGCGCGCATCGCAAGCCAGCTTGCCAAAGCAATGCCAACGGTTGCAGCAAGTGTCAGACAATAAGCCGCTGTGACAAAGGGCCAGGGGTTCATGGGCGCGCCATCCGACGCATCCGCGCCTCGGCTTTGGTAACCGCGAGCATCGTGCGCATCCGAATTAATACGATTGCAGCGAAGAACAGCGTGAACCCCCCCAGCGTAAACCACAAGGGCCACAGGATTGAGGAGTCGATCGATTGCTTGGTAAGGCCGATGCTCTGCCCCTGATGCAGCGTGTTCCACCACACGACGGAGTAGCGAATGATCGGCAACAGCACGGAGCCCGCGACGCCGTAAATCGCCGGAATGCGACCATCGCCGCCACGATCGGCATCGGCTCGCGCAAGCGCCATAAAGCCGAGATAGACAAAGAACAAAATTAGCATCGACGTCAGCCGACCGTCCCATTCCCACCAGGTCCCCCAGGTTGGGCGGCCCCAGATTGAACCCGTCGCAAGGCACAGCCCGGCAAACACCGCGCCCGGCAGCGCCATCGCACGCGCGCTGAGCATCGCGAGCGGATGCCGCCAGATCAGGAAGGTCAGGCTCGATATCGCAATGCCGCTCCATCCCGCCATGCCGAGCCAGGCGGTCGGCACATGAATGTAGATGATGCGAACGGTCTCGCCCTGCAGATAATCGGCCGGGGTCTGGGTAAGCCCGGCCCAGCAGCCAAACACGATCAAACCAACGCCGGCCCAGAACAATGCCGGGGTCAGCGGTCGCGCCAGCTTTAAGAACCGCGCAGGATTGGCAAGGGCATGAATCGACGGCACTAGCTGCAGAGTAGCCGAAGATTGACCGGAAATCCAATGGTCGTTGTAACGCCGCGTTGACACTTGTTAAAGTCGTAAGCATTGCATTTGATAAGCTTAGTTATTATAAGTAGGCTATGACAGATAGTCTAGGGTTTCTGATCGGGGACGTTTCGCGCCTTCTGCGCCGCCGGTTCGACGAGCGCGCACGTGCGATTGGCGTGACCCGCGCGCAATGGCGGACGCTGGCAATGCTCAACCGAAACGAGGGGCTCAACCAGGGCCGTCTCGCAGAATTGCTTGAGGTTGAGCCAATTACGTTGTGCCGCATGGTTGATCGGCTTGAAGAGGCGGGGCATGTCGAGCGCCGTCGCGATCCCAGTGATCGCCGCGCCTGGAAGATATTCCTGACGGCACAATCGCGTCCGCTGATCGCGCAGTTGCGGGTCATTGCTGACGAACTTCTGAAACATGCTCTGATCGGTGTCGCACCGGATGAGCAAGCGCAGATGGCCCGCGCACTTGATATCATCCAGACCAATTTGGCCGGTTCCGATGAAAATGAGGCAATCGCCCATGGCTGAAGCTGATCCCGGGCGGATCGCCACCGACAGCACGACCCCCGCGAAAACGCGTCTTCGCTTTTCGCTTCGTCGAGCGTCACTGATTGGCATCCCGCTGCTGATTATACTTGTCGCGGGCTATTTCTGGCTAACTTCCGGTCAATTCATTTCGACCGACAACGCGTATGTTCAACAGGATAAGGTATCGGTGGCCGCCGATGTTGCCGGACGGATTGTTGAGGTCGCGGTCAAGGAGAACCAGCAGGTCAAGGCTGGCGATTTGTTGTTTCGTATTGATTCGGCCCCCTATCGCATTGCCGTTGAGCAAGCGAACGCCGCCATTGCCGCCGCGCAGGTTAACGTCACCAGCTTGCAATCGACCTATCGTGGAACAGGGGCCGACATCGTTGCTGCGCGTGACCGAATTGCTGCAGCCGACGAGGATCTGGCACGACAGGCAACGCTTATGAAACAGGGCTTCACGACGCGGGCAAGGATTGAACAGGCCGAACATGGCGTGCAGCAGGCCCGCGCGGCGCTTACCAACGCCCAGGGCAATGCAGATGAAGCGCGCGCCAAGCTCGCAACGGGCACCGCCGTCCCTGGCGTCAATCCCGCAATCGCAGCGGCGCGCGTTCAGCGCGAAAAGGCGTTGCTCGATCTGTCGCGGACCGCCGTTTATGCCCCAACGAGCGGCACGATCAGCCAGTCGGACCGGCTCCAGATCGGTCAGACGATGCTGACCGGGCTCGCCGCGCTGAGCATCGTCGCGAGCGATCGCACCTGGATTGAGAGTAATTTCAAGGAAACCGATCTCGACAAGATGCGCGTTGGCCAGCCCGCAACGGTCAGCTTTGATGCGTATGGTGGGCTGAAATTAAAGGGTCATGTCGAATCAATCGGGGCGGGCACAGGTTCCGAATTCTCGGTGCTGCCCGCTCAAAATGCGACGGGTAATTGGGTAAAGGTAACGCAGCGTGTGCCCGTAAGAATCGCCATCGACGAAAACAGCCCCCGCCGTCTGATCGCTGGGCTCAGCGCAAGGGTCACGATTGACGTCCGCGATTATGGCAAGCGCTGATCTTGCGGCCAGTGCAGCCGCCCCGGTCCCGCCCCTGGTTGCAGATCTGCCCGCGTTACCGGTTACCAACCGCGCCTTGCTGACGATCGGCGTGATGGCAGCGACGATCATGCAGATACTCGATTCGACCATCGCCAATGTCGCGCTACCGCACATGCAGGCGTCGCTGGGCGCGACGGCTGATACCATTACCTGGGTGTTGACGAGCTATATTGTCGCCTCTGCGGTCGCCATTCCCATTACAGGCTGGCTTGCCGACCGCATGGGGTCGCGCAACCTGTTCCTGATCTCGGTGGTCGCATTCATCGCTGCGTCGATGCTCTGCGGGCTGGCGCAGAACCTGCCCCAAATGGTCGCCTTCCGCGTTCTGCAAGGCGTCGCTGCAGCCTTTATGAACCCGCTCAGCCAGACGGTCATGATGGACATTAACAGGCCCTCGCAACAGGCGGGCGCAATGGCGATCTGGGGCATGGGGATTATGGTCGGGCCAGTGCTTGGCCCGGTCATCGGCGGATATCTGACTGATAATTTCGATTGGCGCTGGGTGTTTTACGTCAATGTCCCAGTCGGCCTTGGCTGTTTTGCGATCCTTTGGGCACTCTTGCCCTCCCGACCGACGAATTTGCGCAAGTTTGATACGTTTGGCTTTACGCTGCTCGCCGTCGCCATCGGCGCATTTCAGGTGATGTGCGATCGTGGCCAGTCAAACGACTGGTTCCAGTCCTGGGAGGTCGTGATCGAGGCACTCGTCGCGCTCGGCGCAACGCTGATGTTCGGGGTGCACATGGCAACCGCCGAGCATCCGATGTTTGATCGGGCCATGCTGCGCGACCGCAATCTGCTGACTGCATTAGGCTTCATGCTGATCGTCGGCGTCCTGATGATGGCCACAATGGCGCTGCTGCCGCCGATGCTGCAGGGCCTGTTTGGCTATCCGGTGCTCGATACCGGCATTCTGCTGATGCCGCGCGGCCTGGGCATCATGATCAGCATGGCGGTTGCTGGCCGCTTGATCCAGCGCGGCGTGGAGCCTCGCGTGCTGATCGGCCTTGGCTTCGCCATTGCAGCCTGGTCATTATACCAGATGACGCAGTGGACCTTGGTGATGGAACGAACGCCCTTCATCATCACCGGCTTTATCCAGGGGATCGGCCTTGGCCTTGTCTTCATCCCGCTCAACATCACTGCCTTTGCAACGCTGCAACCGCGTTTTCGCACCGAGGCCGCAAGCCTTACCAACCTGTTCCGCAACATCGGCGCGTCAGTCGGCATTTCGATGGTGACGAGCCTGCTCGGACGCAATATCCAGATCAGCCACGAGGAATTGGGCGGCCACCTGACCAGCACGAGCATGAATTCTATCGACCCCGCGATGAGCGCACTCTTTGGCTCAACTGGCGATACCGCGATGGCTTTGCTGAATTTGGAGATCAACCGGCAGGCGGCAATGATTGCCTATCTGGATGATTTCAAGCTGATGATGATTTTGACGGCACTGGCGGCCCCGCTGGTTTTATTGCTGAGGACCCCGGTGCAGAACACGGCAAATGCCGCCCCTGTGCCTAAATCGTCTGAGTCCTGAATCGTCTGAGTAAGGTCGCGTTTGGCAACTCAGCGCAAAAGATGCGCTAGGGCGACCTGTCGCAGCATTGGGCGGAATTGATCAAACACACCCGTTGCTGCGCCCGCCAACTTTGCTGCCTCATCGATCCGGCGCAGCGCAATCGCGCTTTCAAACCAAGTCGAGCGCTCAAATCGCGCGGCTTCGTCATCGGAATGTGGGCCGCCCTGACGGGTCAATGTTTCCTTTGATGCTGTTGAAAGCGTGTCAAAATAACCGGGTTCGCGCGCGACAAGATAGCGCTTGGCCTCGACGTGCAGCCTGACCGGCTCACTAACCGCAGGCCCAAAGATCGGAGCCAGCCAAGCGGCCCCGCTGGCCTCGTGGGGGCCATCAGCGTCCGTCATCCCCCAGCCAATATCGTGAAGCAGGCAAGCGGTAACCATCGCCGGGGTTGCGCCGCGCTGCACCGCCAGCTGCGCTGCCAGAAACATATGTTCCCTGACGCTGAGCGACTCGCCATAGGCATCCGACATTGGTTCTGACGCCAACAGCGCCGAAACCCTGTCCAATCGTTGCTCCACCTCATTTATGGCTAGCCTGGGATCGCCCACCGCCTAATTCTCAAGCGTTCGCATGAAGAAGCGGGCGGCAAACGCGAGCAGGGCAAGGCCAAATACTGCGCTCACCACAGATGTCGCTACCAAAAATTGCGCCCAGGGCAGCTGCAATCCGCCAAAATTCTTGATCAACAACAACGACACCGATCCGGCATACCCGAATGAATCAGCGATATAAATGAAGAAGCCCGCTGTGCCCGCTTTGCCCGTTGCCGCCAGCAACCGATCAAACAACGCACCGTTAAAGGGGGTATAGGACAGATAAAGTCCCGCCCCCAGCGCAATCATCCAGCTGACCGGATCTATCAGCTGTAGATGGAACGCAATCGATGCCACCCCGCCAATCACCAGCCCCGATCCGACGAGTAACAGATTGGCAATGATTGCCAGCTTGTTGGCTTTGAACAGCGCGAGCAGCGCCATCGCTACCAGCACTGTCGCCCCGACGGGCAATTCGGAGACCGCAAAAATGCCCGATTTGTCGCCCATGCCGACATCGGCCCAAATTTCCGCGGCGAAATTGTCCCTGAAATCTCGCATCGCAGTGAGCAGAACGTAGAGAATGATCAAGGCAATCAGACCAGGCGCATAGGTCCTGAATATTGTTCGTCGTGCAGCCGCGTTCATCGGCCCACGCTCTACCCGGGCGGCGATGTCGGCGGCATTTGGCGGTGGCAGCGTCGCCAGCCCCGCGACACAGACAAACAATAAAGGCGTAAAGATCAGGCCAGTCACCATCGGCATGGTAAGTTCAGTGGCACTGCCGTTCAGCAACAGCCATTTCCCTACCGATTTGACCGCGCCCGAGGCAACGATAAAGCTGGCGCATAAGATCGACCCGAGAAATTCGGTCGTGCGCCGCCCTTCCAAAAAACCGAAAACAAGTCCCCAGATCATCCCCAGCGGCAAACCGTTGGCGAACAGCATGATGATGTTCCAGGGGGCCGGGATGTAAGCAAAACCGACGAGCGCCAGTTCCGCTATGCCGATCAAAAGCAGGATCGCCAGCGACCGCCAGCGCGCGGGCAGTTCGGAAATGACCTTAATCCCGATCAGCTTCGACAGCGCATAACCGCACACCTGCGCGATCACGAGTGCGACCTTGTAATCAATTCCATTCGAGGCAAGCCACCCCGTGCCATCAACATCGACAAATCCCGCCGCTGCAAATGGCTTGCGATAGGCATACATCGCAAAATAAGCCCCAAAGGCCATCAGCCCGCCATAGATCGAAAGAGCGGCTGGATGTTGATCAAGCCATGCTGACAAGCGCCACAATCGCGCGCGCTGGCCCGATCGCGCGGAATCTGAATTTAGGTTATGCTTCAGCGCCCCGACCCCAAACGACAACTTTGTCGATAAGGCTGGATTATGGCCTGAGTATCGCAAGAGCAAGAGCTGCGGGTAGGGCAGGACGGACTTTCAATCGTCAGCTGAGCCGTGCGAAATCGAACCGCTGGCCTCTGTAGTGCGATTGCGGTGCTTGCCTGGGTGAGCGACGGCGCCGACGGATTTCAGGCATGCCAGAAGCCACGCAATTGAGGGCTGATAGGCGGCGAACCAACCTTCCCCGCTCTTGCATTTCGGGCGGCTTGCCCCATACCCTTGCTTCGAAAATAAAATAACAGGAGATCAGGATGACGCAGGCATGGACGCTGAAATCGCGGCCGATGGGCACGCCTACGGGCGACAATTTTGAACTGGTCACGCTCCCGCTCGACGCCGTCGGTCCCGGCATGGTCCGCATCGCCAATCGATGGCTATCGGTTGATCCCTACATGCGCGGGCGTATGAATGATGTGAAAAGCTACACGCCTCCCTTCGCGCTGGGCGAGCCGATGCAGGGCGGCGCGGTTGGCGAGATTGTCGAGAGCGCGGCGGAAGGCCATGCGATTGGCGATATGGTGCTCCACATGGCCGGCTGGCGCGATGAGGCGGTGATCCCGGCGAACCAGGCGCAGAAACTGCCTGCACTCGGCGTTCCGCCACAGGCGTTTCTCGGTCAGATGGGGATGCCGGGCATGACTGCCTATTTCGGTCTGCTCGAGGTCGCGAGCGCCAAGCCGGGCGATGTCGTGTTTGTGTCGGCAGCAGCCGGAGCGGTTGGCTCGACTGTGGTGCAGATTGCCAAGGCCAGGGGCATGACCGTGATTGGCTCGGCAGGCGGCGAAGACAAATGCGCCTGGGTCAAGTCGCTCGGTGCCGATGCCGTCATCGATTATAAGGCGGAAGGCTCGCTGCTCAAAAAACTGGCAGCAGCTGCGCCGGACGGGATCGATGTTTATTTCGACAATGTCGGCGGCGAGCATCTCGATGCAGCACTCGGCCTTGCCAATGAGCGCGCGCGCTTTGCGATTTGTGGCATGATCGACATGTATAATACAGGCGCACCGACCAAGTTGCGCTTTGCGGCGCGGATCATTGGCGCGCGTATCCGCATTCAGGGTTTTATCGTCAGCGATTATATGGCGCGCGCGGGTGAGTTTTATGCCGACATGGCGGGCTGGTTGCAAAGCGGCAAGCTGACCCGCGAAGAGACGGTGCATGAGGGGATTGGCAGCGTGCCCGATGCGTTCATCGGACTGTTCAGTGGCGGCAATAAGGGAAAGATGCTCGTCAAACTTTGATTTGCGCGGTCGTCCAGGGCGCGCGATCGATCCAGCCGAGCTAAAGATAGAGCGCGCGCCCTGCCTTGGTTGCCGTCAAAAGACCGTCCTGCGCACCGCCCGATCGCGCAGCCTGGGTCAGCGCAACCATCATTGCGCGGCCCAGACCGCGCCGCCGACGGGCAGGATCGATCGTCACACGGGCAAAAACTGCCGTGCCGTCGATCACCGACATATGCCCCGTCTCAATCACCTGCGCCGTGCTATCGACAATATTGATTTGAGTGGTTCCGCCGTGATCACTGATCGCGAAACGTAGTGATTCTGGCAGAACGGGCGGTGCCAAACCGTGCGACATCGCCCAGCCGCGCGCCCAGCGCGCGATCTCAACGGGGGACACGGTCAATTGACGATCCCTAGATACCGCTGCTGAACGTATCGCACTGCGCCGGATCGCCAGTTTCAAGCCCACGTTTCAACCACTTCATCCGGTCAGCGGAACTGCCATGGGTAAAGCTGTCCGGCACGACCCGGCCTTGTGCCTCTCGTTGGAGCGTGTCGTCGCCAATTGCTTTGGCGGCCGCCAAACCTTCTTCGACATCACCGGGGTCCATCCGCGCCTTGTTCACCGCACCCCACACCCCCGCATAACAATCTGCCTGCAATTCCAATCGCACGGACAGCGCATTCCCCTCGGCGCGGCTGGCGCGTGCCTGGGCGCGCTGGACGCGTTCTGAATCACCCAGCAAGTTCTGGATGTGATGCCCAAATTCATGCGCGATCACATAATTTTGCGCGAAATCACCCTGCGCGCCAAATCTGGTCGCAAGCTCTCTAAAAAAACTGGTGTCGATGTAAATGCCATTGTCGCTGGGGCAATAAAATGGCCCCATCGCCGCCTGCGCGGCGCCGCATCCAGACTGGCCATTGCCATCATAAAATTGCAGCATCGGCGATTTATATTCACGCCCGGACTGCTGGAACAGCGCTGTCCAGGTCTTGTTGGCGGAGCTAAAGGCATTGCAAATTGCCTTGCTCTCATCATCGACCGAGCAGGCAGCAGACGTAGCGCCCGCACCCGTGGCCGGGCCAGCGATCTGACCAGAGGGCGCAAAGCCGCCCCCGCCCGCGCCCTGTCCGCCTTCACCGCTGCCGAGCAACGACAAACCGCCGCCGAAAAACACGAAAACTGCCAGCAGCACCGCAACCCCGCCGCACCCGAACCGGCTGAAGACGAACGGCAGCAGACCCAGCAGCATCCCGCCACCGCCACCACCGCCACCAAATCCCATGCCACCACCGCGCCCGCGCTGGTCACCCACATCAATATTGGGATCAAAATCGTCGAGCCGCATGCCGATTTCCTTGCAAGATCGTTACTGACCTGAATGCGCAAGCGCGACAACGGTTGCAAGCTGGGATGCGGTGATCGGGCAGACGGCGGAACTTATGCGCTGAGGTGACGTTGAATTGAAGCCGCTCATGGCGCATTGCGAAAAACATGGCTGATATCGATTCCCAAATGGCCGGTGCCTCCGCAATCCCTGTTGTATTGCCAAATACGGTTGCGCTCGTGCTGCAGGGCGGCGGCGCGCTTGGCAGCTATCAGGCGGGCGTCATCGAAGGTCTGGCTTCGTCGGGCATTGGCATAGATTGGGTCGCCGGCATTTCGATTGGTGCCATAAACGCGGCAATTGTGGCGGGCAATCCGCCCGATCGGCGCGTTGAGCGGCTCCGTAAGTTTTGGGATGGCGTGACAAGCGCCTTGCCCAGTTTTCCCATATTCCCGAATGATTTCATCCGCGAGATGTTGCATGAATGGTCAGCGGGCATGGTGCTGGCGACAGGTGTCCCCGGCTTTTTCAGCCCGCGTTTTGTTCCACCGCAATTGGCAATTTCGGGCAGTCTGGCAGCGCTCAGTTATTATGATTCCACGCCATTAAGGGACACGCTCGATTCGTTGATTGACTGGAATCTGGTCAACAATGGGCCGGTGCGACTTTCGGTCGGCGCGGTTGATATTGAGAGCGGCAATTTTCGATATTTTGATACGCGTACTGATGCGCTCGATGCCCGCCACATCATGGCGTCGGGCGCGTTGCCGCCCGGCTTGCCCCCGGTCGAGATTGACGGCCGGATGTGGTGGGACGGCGGGCTGGTCTCGAATACCCCGCTCACCCATGTCATCGATAACCAAAATGATGCGACGCTCGTGTTTCAGGTCGATCTGTTTCCGGCGACCGGCGCTCTGCCGCGCACAATGAGCGATGTCATCGCCCGCGCCAAGGAGATCAGCTTTTCGAGCCGCACCCGGCAAATCTGTGATGAGGCGATCAAGCTGCGGAGCGAGCGCGACGTGATCCGACGTTTACTCGCCAAGCTACCGGCGGCGATGGCGGATGATCCTGATGTGCAGGCGCTGAGACACGTCTTTGCGGAGTATCCGATCAACGTGGTTCAGCTCATTCACCGCGCCAATGTGTGGGAAGGGGGCGGACGTGATCTGGAATTCTCTGCGCGCACCATGAACGAGCATTGGTCTGCAGGCCTCGCCGCAATTGGCCAGGCGATGAGCAATGCCCAGCTTGTGACGGAGAATATCCTGACAGGCGCCAGCGCCGCCTTTGATCTTTGCCCGAATGCCGGGCTCAAGCGGTCCGGGTCAGGTATTCCCTGCTAAAGGAGTAAGATGATGTTCCTGCAAGGAAAGACCGCAATCATCACCGGCTCGACTTCGGGCATCGGCCTTGCCTATGCCAAGGCATTTGCCGCCGAAGGGGCGAGCGTCATGATCAATGGCTTTGGCGATGCGGCGGCAATTGAGGGCGAGCGCGCCGCGCTTGAAACAACCAGCGGGGCCAAGGCGCTTTACGATCCCGCTGACATGACCAATCCCGATCAGATCGCGGCGATGGTCGCGCGCTGTGCGCAGGAAATCGGTGGTCCCGACATTATCGTCAACAATGCCGGCATTCAGTATGTGAGCCCGATTGAGGATTTCCCCGCCGATAAGTTTGAGGCAATCATCAAGATTAACCTGACATCAGCCTGGTATCTGATCCGCGCCGCGGTGCCCCATATGAAGGCCAAGAACTGGGGACGGATCATCTCCACTGCATCGGCGCACTCGCTGGTCGCAAGCGCCAACAAGTCCGCTTATGTCATGGCCAAGCACGGCATCGCCGGGCTAACCAAGACGATTGCACTGGAGGTTGCCACGCATGGTATCACGGTGAACGCGATCAGCCCTGGCTATGTCTGGACGCCGTTGGTTGAGAAGCAAATTCCCGAAACGATGGCAACGCGCGGGCTGACGCACGATCAGGTGATCAACGATGTGCTTCTTGCGGCACAGCCGACGAAGGAATTTGTGACGTCGGAACAAGTCGCAGCGCTCGCGCTTTACCTCTGCCGGAACGAGGCCAAGGCGATTACCGGTGCCAATTTGTCAATCGATGGCGGCTGGACTGCTGCATAAGGGGCACGCAAAAAATGTTGCACGAAGGTGTAATGCCAAGGGTGAGGCGTTGGCTGCGCGGCACGGGCATTACGACGGTTCTCCTCGCAGTGTCGCCGGTTCCTGTGGCCAATGCCCAAATCATACCGCCGCCCGCAAGCGTCGATTGGCGTCAAGTGGCGTCCAGGGCAGATCGCGACCGAATTCGGCATTGGCGAGAGGCTTGGACAGCAGGGCTCGCCCGCGCCGCGATCAGCCACCAACCTGAAATTGACGCTCAAGGTCTGTTGTTCAACCCGGATCGCGTTCTGGGGGCGGCAATCCCCCCGTTTGGCCGCTATCGTTGCCGCATCTTCAAGCTTGGGGCAAAAGGGAGCGCAATGGCTGAATTCACGGCCTATCCGGCGGTTGATTGCCAGATATTAAGATCAGCAAATATAACTGTTTTTCGGCTACTTCAGGGCCAGTATCGCCCGGTGGGTGCGCTGTTTTCCGCCCGGCCTGACAGGGCGTATTTTCTCGGTGCGCTAATCCTTGGCGATGAAACCCGGCCGATGCGCTATGGGCGCGACGGCGGTCGTGATGTTGCGGGCGTGGTCGAGCAGATTGAACCCCGAAAGTGGCGGCTGGTCATGCCGTATCCCCGGTTTGAATCACTCATCGACGTAATCGAAATTCTCCCCAGCCCCGAATAGTGCAACCGAAGTAATATTGTAAATTCATGACAACAACGATAGCGTTCCAACAACATCGGACGTTGTGTCGCCCGAACCCCATGGAGCAGAGGCCGATGGCGGAACGCAAGCTGTTTGCCGGACACGCCATCCGTCGCTTGCGTCGTCAGGCCATGTTAACGCAGGCGGCGATGGCCGAGGCCCTGGGGATATCACCCAGCTATCTCAATCTTGTTGAGCGCAACCAGCGGCCAGTTTCAGCATCGCTGCTGGTCAGGCTTGCACAGTCATTTGATTTTGATCCGCGCACGCTTGCGTCGAGCGAGCCTGGTGGAGGGGAGGCAGCGGTGCGCCGCCGACTGGCTGATCCGATGTTTGCCGATCTTGAACTTGATCGGAATGAAGTTGAAGAATGGCTGGCCGCGGCACCGGGCGGGGTGGAAGCGTTTGCCCGAACCTATGACCAGCTTGGCGGCCATGCGCCAAATACAGATGCGGTGCCGGACCCGGTCGCGAAAGTGCGCCGCGAGATAGAGCGATGGCGTAACCATTTTTCCGATCTTGATGCCGCTGCTGAATCGCTCGCCGACGAGATGCGGCTTGGGGCAGGCGATCTTTACGGCGCGATCGCAGAGCGGCTGCGCGTCAAGCACCAACTGACGATCAGGGTCCTGCCCGTCGAGGTGATGCCCGATTTTCTGCGGCGGCTTGATCTCCACGCACGACAGGTCCAAATTTCGGAACTGCTCGATCCGGCATCGCGCGCCTTTGCGGCCGCCTTTCAGCTCGGTCAGATTGAGGCACGAGCGGAGATCGATGCCATTGTTAAAGGGGCAGGCTTTGCGGATCGCGCCGGCGAACGCCTGTTTAGCCGCCATCTGATCAGCTATTTCGCCGCAGCCGTGATGATGCCTTATGCGCGTTTCTTACGCGCTTGCGAGTCAACAGGGTATGATATTGAACTGTTGCAACGCCGCTTCGGCGCGGGGTTTGAACAGGTTGCCCATCGGCTGACGACATTGCAGCGCGTTGGCGCGCGTGGCCTGCCTTTCTTCATGATCCGGATTGATCGCGCAGGGCAGGTATCAAAGCGCTTTTCGGGCGCAGTTGGGGCTGCACTGGTCGATGCCGATGGTCGTTGTCCGCTCTGGCGGTTGCACCAGGCCTTTGATCGGCCGGGGTCGTTGACGGTCCAATTGGTCGAGCTTCAGGATGGTGGCCGTTGGTTGACAATGGCCCGAACGGTGACGCCCCAAGGCCGCCGTTACGGCGCAACCGGTGCCGAATTCGCCGTCGGTCTTGGTGTCGAGGCGGGCCTTGCGGCACCGCTCGCTATAGCGCGCGGGATCGACCTTGCTGGCGATGCGACGCCCATCGGCCTTGGCTGCCGCGCCTGTTTCCGCTCAGATTGTCCGCAGCGATCAGCCCCGCCAACGGGCAGAGCGCTGATTGTCAACGAACGGGAAAGACGGCTATCGCCGATCACCTTTGCAGGCGATTGAAAGTTTCGCTTTCGCGCTGCAATGCAACAAATGCTGGACTCGACATACGTTCCGAACTCTATAGCCCCCAATCTCGCTTCAAGGTTGTCGAATGCAAAATACGGTTCAACATGTCATCGGCGTACGCCGCTGGAATGAAAGTCTTTTTTCCTTCCAGATCACCCGGCCGCCCACCTTTCGATTCCTGAGCGGTCAATTTGTCATGCTCGGCCTCATGGTCGAGGGTCGTCCGGTGATGCGCGCTTATTCAATGGCATCGCAACATTATGCCGAAGAGCTCGAATTTCTCAGCATCATTGTGCCGGATGGTCCCCTGACGTCGCGGTTACAGCACATCAAACCCGGCGATGAAATTCTGCTCGCGCAAAAATCTGTCGGCAGCCTCGTGCTTGATGCCCTTGTCCCTGGCAAAAATTTGCACATGCTGGGGACAGGCACGGGCCTCGCGCCGTGGATGAGCCTGATCAGAGACCCCGAAATCTATGATCGCTTCGATCAACTGACCGTGCAGCATACGGTGCGAAATCAAGCGGATCTCGCTTATTTTGATCAGCTAAGTTCGCGGCTTGCAGACGATCCGCTGGTTGCTGATGAGGCGCTGGCAAAATTTCATTATGATTGGGTGGCGACCCGGGCGGGCACCAGTGCGCATGGCGATCAACGTCGGATCACCGATCGCCTCCGCGATGGCAGCTATGCCCTTGACCCTGCCGTGGACCGGGTGATGCTGTGCGGTTCGATGGCAATGATCAAAGAAACTGCCAAAATTCTTGATGATCTGGGTTTTGTTGAGGGCACGATGTCGCACCCCGCCAGCTACGTGCTTGAGCGGGCTTTTGTGGGATAAGCAGCAGCGGCAATCAGCCGGCCGGGTTTGTCATTGCTCGGTCAACCGTCATCTGGCCGCGCAAGCGCTGAGCGACGCCGATCGCTTGATGCTGCGTCATCATTGCTCCTCATCGGCGTCATTGTCGGCCAAGGCATTGGCGGAAACACTATCTTCGTCAAGCATCGCCGCCGCCTCATTCAACTGTCGCGCTTCGCTGAGCGTCGCGCCACTCGGGTCGGTGGCTTTTTCACCGCAGGCCGAAAGTAACAGAGCCAACGCAATCACCACGCTGTGCCTTGCACGATAAGGTCTGAGGATTAATCCGCCCGCCAAAACCGTCATTGCTTGATGGCAGCGCCAGCGGATTCCAGTGTATTGCCCACATGATCTCTGGCTTTGTCGGTCGCATTGGAAATTGCATCACTGGCATTGTCAATTCTAGCTTGGGCAGCCCCCAGGGCCTTATCGGTCGCTGCATCGACGTCGCTGATCGCCTCGCTCATGGTCGCATTGGCGTCTGCGGCGATCGCCTGCCCGGCCTCAACAGTCTCATTCTGAGCAGTAGGGCTGCATGCGGCAACGCCCACGGTTCCAACAACGATCACAACAACAGCCAAAAGCTTCTTCATGGACGCTCATCCTTTCGTCACAAGCCACAAGCGTGTTTGCTAGCGACCCCGCGAAGCTGACGCAATGATGGAGCAGCGTGGAGCCTCCATTGACGAGATATAAAGATATCTTTATATGATGTTCCATGAACGTTGCTCTCGACATTTTCCGTGCGTTGGCGGACGCGACCCGGCTGCGGATCATGGCGCTTTTGCAATCGATGGAGCTATCGGTTGGTGAGCTCGCACAGGTGCTTGGCCAAAGCCAGCCACGCGTGTCGCGTCACGTAAAAATCCTGTGCGATGCGGGTTTGGCAGAACGGCGCAAGGAAGGCAGCTGGGTTTTTCTCGCGCTTGGCATGCCAGAGCGCGTTGCCCCTGTGGTTATTGCGCTGAAGGCCTGGCGTGATCTTGATTCAGATCACTGGGCGGTTGCCGATGCGGCAAGGCTCGCTGCGGTGCGCGCGGACCGCGCCGCTGCCGCCAATGCCTGGTTTGAGGCGAACGCGCAACAATGGGACGCAATCCGGTCTTTGCACATTGCGGAATCGCAAGTCGAATCGATGATGCGCAAGGTGTTGGGGGACGCGCCGATTGCGCGGCTGATTGACATCGGCACGGGCACGGGCCGGATGCTTGAGTTGTTTGGGCCTCAGGCAGCGCAGGCGCTCGGTATTGATCGCAGCTCGGAAATGCTTCGGCTGGCGCGCGCCAAACTTACCGAGCGCGGACTCGAAAATATCGACCTGCGACAGGCAGACCTTTATGCACTGCCGATGGCGGATGGCGCGGCAAATGCCGCCTTGCTGCACCACGTGCTGCACTTTGCGCAGCAGCCCGGCGCGGCGATTGCAGAGGCGGCGCGCGTTCTTGAATCGGGTGGACGGTTGCTGATCGTCGATTTCGCGCCGCATGAGCGCGAAGAGCTGCGCGCGCGCGATGCGCATACGCGGCTCGGGTTTTCTGACGAACAGATATTAAATTGGTTCCAGTCGGCAGGCCTTGCTCCCGGCAGGATAGAAACACTTGAGGGTGGCGAACTGACGGTCAAGATTTGGCTTGGCCGCAAGATCGCACACTTCACGGACACGGTTGACCAGAAGGTGATGGCAGCATGACAATTTCGATTTTGCAACTGGAAGAGGCCCGCCGCGCGCTGGAGGCGCCGCTGTTTGCCGATCTTGCCGGTGACGCCGTCGTCAGCTTTGAATTTTTCCCGCCAAAAAGCGAAAAAATGGAAGAGGCGCTTTGGGAAGCGGTGACGACGCTTGAGCCACTTGCTCCCCGCTTTGTCTCAGTGACTTACGGCGCGGGCGGTTCCACCCGCGAGCGGACCCATGCCACCGTCGCGCGCATCCAGCGCGAAACAACGATGGCCGCTGCGGCGCACCTGACCTGCGTTGAGGCTTCGCGCGGCGAGATTAACGAGATCGCCAATGCCTATTGGGAAGCGGGTGTGCGGCACATCGTCGCGCTACGTGGCGATATGCCGGTGTTGGGGGCAAAGTTCGTGCCGCACGGCCAGGGCTATCAAAATGCCGCCGATCTTGTCGCTGGCCTCACCAAACTCCACCCCTTTGAAATTTCGGTAGCAGCCTATCCTGAGCGGCACCCCGATTCAGCCAATCTTACCACCGATCTCGATAACCTGAAGCGCAAGATTGATGCCGGGGCGACCCGCGCCATTTCGCAGTTCTTTTTCACGCCAGAATGCTTCTTCCGCTTCCGCGATGCCGCAGCTGGTGCTGGCATCAAGGCTGAAATTGTTCCCGGAATCCTGCCCGTATCGAACGTCGCGCAGACCCGTAAATTCGCGGGCATGTGCGGGGCCGAAATTCCGGCGTGGATGGACCGGCTGTTTGAAGGGTTGGATGATCACCCGGCTGCGCGCCAGCTCATCGCGGCGACAATCGCTGCCGAAATGAGCCGCAAGCTGTATGCCGGCGGTGTGCGCCACTTCCACTTTTATACGCTGAACCGTGCCGAACTGAGCTACGCGATCTGCCACTTGCTCGGGCTTCGCCCAAAGGCAACGGCGAGCATCGCGGCGGCCGCCTGATCCCCCTTTCCAATAGGTAATGATGATGACGCCACGTCAATTGCTCCTCGACCAGGCGGCACAGCGCGTAATGCTGACCGATGGTGCCTTCGGGACGGAAATTCAAAACTGGAAACTGGTGGAGGCCGATTACGCGGGGACCCTGGGCCTCACTAAGGATCAGAAGGGCAACAATGATATTCTGGCGCTCTCAAAGCCTGAGGTGCCCGAGACGATTACGCGGGAATATCTGACGGCGGGATCAGACATCGTCTCGACCAATACTTTCAGCGCAAACCGGATCAGTCAGGCCGATTATGCCGCCGAACATCTGGTCCGCGAAATCAACGTCGCCTCGGCGCAGATCGCGCGGCGGTGTGCAGAGGAATTTGCAGCAAAGGATGGTCGCCCACGCTTTGTGGCAGGCGCGATCGGACCCACCAACAAGACACTGTCGCTGAGCCCCGATGTCAACGATCCCGGTTTTCGCGAGATTGATTTTGACTATCTGAAGGGCGTTTACCGCGAACAGGTTGATGCTCTGGTTGAGGGCGGGGTTGACTTCATCCTCATTGAAACCGTCTTCGATACGCTCAATGCCAAGGCAGGGATCATGGCGGTGCTGGAAGCCGCCGATGATCTGGGCCGCGATCTGCCGATCATGATGTCGATGACGCTGACCGATTTGTCAGGCCGCAATCTTTCAGGCCATACCGTCGAGGCATTCTGGCACGCGGTGCGGCATGCCAAGCCGCTGACAATTGGCCTCAACTGTTCATTCGGGGCGCAACAGCTGCGCCCGCATGTCAAGACGCTCAGCCAGATCGCCGATACGCTGATCATGATCTATCCCAATGCCGGCCTGCCCAACGAGCTGGGCGAGTATGACGAACTGCCGGAGCAGACAGCGGCGCTCGTTAAGGAATGGGCGGTCGCGGGCCAGGTCAACATCCTTGGTGGCTGCTGCGGATCGACACCTGCCCATATCGCTGCAATGGCGCGGGCTGTGGAGGGACTTGCGGTGCGCGCGCTACCGGTGCCGCCCGTCGTCACCCGCCTCGCCGGGCTTGAGCCGATGACGATGGCTGCTTAGCGCAAACTCCTGTCCCTCTTGCGAAAGGGGCGGGGTTGGGCTGAACGACGCTCAAACAACTCCCTTGCGGCACTTCACGCTCCCACCCCCGGCCCCTCCCGCATGCGGGAGGGGGGAAGACACACACTATGACCACCCCCTCCTCGACCAATTTCGTCAATATCGGTGAACGCACCAACGTGACCGGATCGGCGCGCTTCAAAAAACTGATCATGGCGGATGATTATGATGCAGCCGTCGAAGTCGCCCGCCAGCAGGTGGAAAGCGGCGCGCAGGTGCTTGACGTCAACATGGACGAGGGTCTGCTCGACGCCGAGCGGGCGATGACGACCTTCCTCAAACTGATCGCCGCCGAACCTGATATTGCGCGCATCCCCTTCATGATCGATTCGTCGAAATGGTCAGTGATCGAGGCGGGGCTGAAATGCGTATCCGGCAAGCCGATCGTCAATTCGATCAGCATGAAGGAGGGCGAAGCGCAGTTTCTTGAGCAGGCGCGCAAGGTCATGGCCTATGGTGCCGCCGTCGTCGTGATGGCGTTTGATGAAGTGGGGCAAGCCGACACCAAGCAGCGCAAGGTCGAGATTTGCGAACGCGCCTATAAGCTGCTGACCGGTATCGGCTTCCCGGCTGAAGACATCATCTTTGATCCCAACGTGTTTGCAGTCGCCACTGGCATTGACGAGCATCGCCGCTATGCCATTGATTTTATTGAGGCCTGCACTGAGATCAAGGCACGCTGCCCGCACGTGCATATCTCAGGCGGCCTATCGAACCTGTCGTTTAGCTTTCGTGGCAATGAGCCCGTTCGCCGCGCGATGCACAGCGTGTTCCTCTATCATGCCATCCCCGCCGGACTCGATATGGCGATCGTCAATGCCGGGCAGTTGGACATCTATGACGATATTGATCCTGAACTGCGCGAAGCGTGCGAGGATGTCGTATATGATCGCCGCGAGGATTCGACCGACCGGCTGATTGCGCTTGCCGAACGCTATCGCGGCACCGACGCCGTTGCCGAAAAAGCGGCCGCCGAGTGGCGCAGCCTCGATGTCAACAAGCGGCTTGAATATGCGCTCGTCAAGGGAATTGACATGCACGTCGTTGAGGATACCGAGGAAGCGCGGCTGGGCTTTGCCCGCCCGATTGAGGTCATCGAAGGCCCGTTGATGGACGGCATGAATGTCGTCGGCGACCTGTTTGGCTCGGGCAAGATGTTCCTGCCGCAGGTCGTGAAATCAGCCCGCGTCATGAAAAAGGCGGTCGCGCATCTGCTGCCCTTTATCGAGGCGGCGAAGGAACCCGGCGCGCGCGGCAAGGGCAAGATCATTATGGCGACCGTCAAGGGCGATGTGCATGATATCGGCAAGAACATTGTCGGCGTCGTGCTTCAGTGCAATGGCTTTGATGTCGTCGATATGGGCGTGATGGTGGCCTGGTCTGACATTTTGAAGGCCGCAAACGAGAATGACGCCGATATGATCGGACTTTCCGGCCTGATCACACCGTCGCTCGACGAGATGGTAACCGTCGCGGAAGAGATGAAGCGCGCGGGCATGACGATGCCGCTGCTGATCGGCGGCGCGACCACCTCCAAAGTGCATACCGCACTGCGGATAGCACCTGCTTATGACGGACCCGTGGTCCACGTGCTTGATGCCAGCCGCGCGGTCGGCGTTGCATCGACATTGGTCAGCGACACCCAGCGCGACGGCTTTGTCCAGCGCACGGCGGACGAATATGAAACGGTGCGGGTCAATCGCGCCAATAAGGGGCAGAATGATCTGCTCCCGCTCGCGACTGCCCGCGCGCAAGCGTTTGTTGCTGACATGACGTTGAAGGCGACTGATCCAAAGCAACCCGGTGTGCATGTGTTTCAGGATTGGAATTTGGCCGATCTGCGCAGTGTCATTGACTGGACGCCGTTCTTCCGCGCCTGGGAACTGGCGGGCAATTATCCGGCGATACTGACCGACGCCGTCGTCGGCGAAAGCGCCCGTAACTTGTTTGCTGACGCGCAGGCGATGCTTGATACAATCATTGCCGAAAAATGGCTCACCGCGCGCGGTATCGTCGGGCTGTGGCCGTGTAGGCGCGACGGTGATGATGTGCTGCTGCATGCCACGCCAAGCGCGCACGACGAGCAATTGGTCCGCCTCCCGTTCCTTCGCCAGCAGATCGCCAAGCGCGAGGGACGCGCCAATATGTGTCTGGCAGACTTCATCGATCCCGCTGGCGACTGGATTGGCGGATTTGCCGTTGGTATCCACGGCATTGATGTGCACATCGCGCGCTTCAAGGCGGGGCATGATGACTATCAGGACATTTTGCTGAAAGCGCTGGCCGATCGGCTGGCTGAGGCTTTTGCCGAACGGCTCCACCAGCATGTCCGCACCACGCTATGGGGCTATGCCGAGGGTGAACAATTGACCAACGACGCGCTGATCCGTGAACAATATCGCGGTATCCGCCCTGCCCCCGGCTACCCCGCCTGCCCCGAGCATAGCCTGAAGGCCATCCTGTTCGAGACACTGGACGTAACAACGCACACCGGCATTACGCTCATGGACAGTTTTGCGATGCTGCCGACGGCGGCGGTTTCGGGCTTTTATTTCGGCCATGCCCAGGCAGAGTATTTTGGCGTCGCGCGCATCGGCGAGGACCAGATGGCGGACTATGCAACACGGCGCGGCGTTGACCAAGCGATCGCGCGGCGGTGGCTGCGCCCCAACATGGATTGATCGTTAACCCTCTATTCGTATTCACAAAATCGTACATCTTTGGCATAAAGCTCAGAATTGGAGCTCATGTCATGCGTCGAATTTTGCCATTTCTCGCCATAGCACTCACCGTGCCCGCCGCTGCCCAAAATTCTAATGCGCCATTCACGGTCCAAGAAACGGGGCAAGGCTTTGCGCAGCTCGACGATGCGCTGATGTCAGTGCGCGGGCAGAATGTGACGATCCTGATTGCACCTGGCATCTACCGCCAGTGCGCGATTCAGCAGGCTGGGCGGATCACTTTCAAGGCAGTGCAGCCGGGCAGTGCGATTTTTGACGGGGTGGCGTGCGAGGGGAAGGCGGCGCTTGTGCTGCGCGGTGAAGGTTCAGTGATCGATGGGCTTATCTTCCGCAACATACGCGTGCCCGATGGCAATGGCGCGGGGATTCGAATTGAGCTGGGCGATCTAACCGTGCGCAACGCAATGTTCCTCGACAGCCAAGAAGGCATATTAGGTGCGCAGGATGCACCGCGCTCGATCACTATAGACCAATCCACCTTTGCCGGGCTTGGTCAGTGTGATGAAACCCCCGATTGTGCCCACAGCGTCTATCTCGCGACTACGGGGCAGGTTACGATCACCCGGTCACGGTTCGAGCGCGGACGGGGCGGCCATTACGTCAAACTCCGCGTGCCGCGCGTGTCGATCACCGGTAACAGCTTTGATGACAGCCAGGGTAGTAAGACGAACTATATGATCGAATTGCCCGAGGGCGGCACGGGCCTGATCGCCAACAACACCTTCGTGCAGGGCGCGCAAAAGGAGAATTGGACCGGCTTCATCGTCGTCGCCGCAGAAGCACGGAAATATCGCTCAGCCGGCCTGCGCGTCGAAGGCAACACTGCAAGCCTGGCACCGGGACAGACGAAAAGCCCGGCCTTCCTCGCTGACATCAGCCACGAACAACTCGCGCTCGGCGCAAACACGATCGGCAAGGGTATCCGGATGTTTGAGACGCGCTAACCGGCTTTTCGCGCAATCAGGGGCAACTGCTCGCCACGCCTTCATCAAGATCAAGACAGCGCCCATCCATCTTCGGCCCGGTCAATGCCAGGCCCAGCGTCGCTGCAAGCGTTGGCGCGATATCGACCGTTTCAACCGACAAGGCTTGCTCAAAGCTCGTCATCCCCTTGCGCCAGAACAGGATCGGCACGCGGCGGTCATAATCCCAGAACGAACCATGCGTGGCGACTGTACTGCCGCCGCTGGTCGGGATTGGCGTTACCCGCGGCTTCAATGCCACAACAAGATCGCCGGAGCGTTCCGGGTGATAGCCCGCCCTTGCGCGCTGGATCAGCGACCAGGTTTCGGCCGGACCGCTTGGCGTCGGCGTTGCCAGAATTTCGGCGCGCGAGAAGGCGCCCGCAACTTGCGGGTGCGCCCGATATCGCGCCAGCGCTTCGGTCAGCACAGCGTCACGCTGTTTAGGGGTTAGCTTTGGATCAATCCAGGCATCGCCCACCGAATCGCCGAACAGCGTCTGGCCGGGCAGTTTGAGCTTGGCGATGATCGCGTCACTGATGCCCTTTGGATTGAGGCCCGGGTCGATGCGGACCGCATCGGGGGCGCCGTGCGCACGGTTACGTTCGGGCAAATCGTGCCCGCCATGATCCGCGGTCAGCATGACCTGATAATCGATCTTCATCGCATCAAGCGTGGCGAAAAAGCTCCCGAGCGACTTGTCGAGTTCGTAGAGGTTCAGGCACATTTCATTACCCTCAGTGCCGAATGCGTGGCCGACATAATCTGTGGCGGAGGCACCGACTGCAATCAGATCGGTTGCCGTGCCCTGCCCCAGCTTCATGTCCTGAACCAGACCAGCGGCGAGCGCGAAGACCGCCGCGTCAAATTCAGGCGAGGCGCGGAACGGGCGGGCGTCACCGGGCGCGCGTTCAAACCGCCCTGTGCCGACGGTCTTGCCGCCATCGAGCGCGATCGCCCGGCTGCGGCTGACGCAGTAATCGGGTTCACGAAGCGCTGGCTGCCCCTTGGCAAGTAACGCGGTGACGGCGTCATTGGTTCGCTGCACCACAGCAGGGGTCGCACGACCATTGTAGCTGACAAAGCTTTTGCCGCCCCACCACCACAGCTCATCGACCTGATGGCCGCCCATCATCACCGCCGCACGGTCCTTGCCCGCGACCGATACGACGCGGGATTTCGGGTTGGCCGCCTTCATCAACTCGCCGAGCGTCGGCACAAGCAAATGCTTGTCAGAAACGGTGTAGGCGAGCGAAGAGCTGCCGGGCACAGTCTCATCCTCGGCGCAGTAAATATTCTTGTCGTTACGCGCAGCTTTCAGATCGACCCAGTTATTGGCGATGATGCCGGTGTGATCAGGCCGCATCCCGGTGAGGATCGTCGAATGGCCGGGGCAGGTTTCGGTTGCGGCATGACTTTGATAACCCGACGGGAAAACCGCGCCTTGCAGCAAGCGGGCAAAGCCACCGGTGAAATGATTACGATATTCAGCGAACAAATCGGCAGAGAGTTGATCGACCGAGACCGCCACGATGAGCTTTGGCGGTGTATTTACAACGGCTGACTTTTCGGGCGCTGGAGTTTCTTGCGCAATCGCAGGCGCTGTAACCAATGCGAGCGTTGCTGCGAATACAGTGCCAACAATCTTCATCCCATATCTCCCGTTCGGGTGCATCAGGCCTGATCTATGGCTATCACCCGGATCAGACGTTTCGACAAGGATTACCGCATGCGTGTTTTGGGTTTCGTCTTTGTGACGGTGCTGCTCTCGCTGGGGGCGATTTTGCCCGCGAGCGCCCAGGCACCCGATCCGAATTCAGCCGGGCCTCATCTGGCGGTCAAGCTGATCGCCGAGACGGAAAATCCCGCCCCCGGCACATCGGTGACCATCGCTTATGACGTGACCCCACAGCCGGGCTGGCACGGTTACTGGCAGAACCCCGGTGATGCCGGCTTTCCCGCCAAATTTGCCTGGAATTTACCGACGGGTATCGTGGCAGGCGAGGCAAGCTATCCCGTGCCGACGACGCTGCTGATCGCGGGGCTGATGAATTATGTGTTTGAACAGCATTATACCCTGCTGCTCAAGATCGACATTCCGGCGACCGCAGCGGTCGGGTCAAAATTGCCGATTAAGCTGCGATCAAACTATCTGGTTTGCACTGAAGAGATCTGTGTGCCCGAAGCCGCCGATCTGTCGATCAACCTGACCGTTGGCGATGGCGCAATCAACCCCGAACGCCGCGAGCTATTTGACGGTTTCCGCAAGGCCTTGCCCAAATCAATCGGTATGGATGCAACCTATCAGATGATTGGCAAGACGATCCGGATTGGTATCCCCTACCCTGCCACGACACCGCTGCAGTCCGCCTATTTCTTCCCGCTGACGACGGGCCGGATCGACTATGCCGCCCCACAAAAGGTAACGCGCGACGGTGACCGGCTCGTCATCGAAACCGCAGCGCTTGAAGCGGGAACCGGCCCCGTCATGGGCGTGATCAGGATCGGGACGGCGCGCGGCCTGAACGTCTCGGCATCGTCCGGCACGGTGGCCGCTGCTGCTGGCGGCGCGACCACAGGCACCGGCGAAAACGTCATCTGGGCGACCCTCATCGCGCTTGGCGGCGCGTTGCTCGGCGGGTTGATCCTGAACATCATGCCCTGCGTGTTCCCGATCCTGAGCCTAAAGGCGCTCAGTCTGGCGCGCGGCCATGTTGATGAACGCGCAGCACGGCGTGAGGCGCTTGCTTATACCGCCGGCGTGCTTGTGGTGATCGTCGGCCTGGGCGCGGCAATCCTCGGGCTTCGCGCTGGCGGCGCGGCGGTGGGCTGGGCATTCCAGCTGCAAGACCCGCGCACGATTGCGGTCCTGATGCTGCTGGTCGTCGCCTTGACGCTCAATCTCGCCGGGCTTTTCGAAATCCCCACACCACGCTTCGTCGATTCAGCCAGCGGCGCAAGCGGTGCCTTTGCAACGGGCGCACTGGCGGCGATCATTGCCACACCGTGCACCGGGCCTTTCATGGGCGCAGCCTTGGGCGCGGCGCTCGTCCTGCCGTGGCCCGCCGCGCTTGCGGTGTTTGCAGGGCTGGGCATCGGCCTCTCGATCCCGTTCCTTGCGCTCGGCTTCATCCCCGCCTTGCGCAAGCTATTGCCAAAGCCCGGCGCGTGGATGGAAACATTCCGCCACATCCTTGCCATCCCGATGGGGTTGACCGCAGTGTGGCTCGCCTGGGTGCTGGGGGGGCAATCAGGCGTCAATGGCATGACGTTGGGGCTGCTCGGTGGATTGGGCATTGCGATGGTGCTGTTTATCGCGGGAAGGCGTCAGGCGCGCGGCCTGTCGATGCATTGGGCGTCGGGCCTGGCACTGGCCGTCGTGGCTGTCATTACCGCCAGCATGATCCAGCCCGTCGCTCGCGGTGCAGCCGCAGCTGCCGAATTGGCAGCCTCGAACAAGCTCGTCTTTACGGCGGAAAAACTCGCCGCCGTACGCGCCAGGGGCCAGCCGGTCTTCGCCTATTTCACCGCAGACTGGTGCCTGACCTGCAAGGTCAATGAACGCGTCGCGATCGATACCGATGCGGTCAAGGCCGCGTTTGCCAAGCATAATGTCGCGGTGATGGTCGGCGACTGGACCGATGGCGACCCCAAACTCGGCCGCTTCATTGAGCAACATAACCGCGCAGGCGTGCCGCTATACCTCTATTACAAACCCGGCGCAGCGGAGCCCGAAATTTTACCACAAGTGCTGACGGCGGGAATGTTGAGCGAATTGGCCGGGGGATGATGGCGGCCAGCGCGAAACCGGTGGCGAAGCCGATCCTTGGAAATGCGCAAGCGTGCAAAGTGCAGGTGGCGCAAGAAGCGATCAGTCCTATGATCAAATCATGGCATCGCTAGCATCCCCGACATTGTTCGGCGCCCGCCCCGCTGGCGATCTTGCCAGCGAACTGAAAACCTTTACCTTTAATGGCGACCGCACGGTGATTGAGCACCGAAACGGCGTGCCCTATTTTTTCAACGAGTTTTGGACAGCACGGCAACGGCAAGCGCATTCGATTCATGAAGTCAGCTACCGGGCGTGTTTCAAGCCCCAGCTTCCTGATTTCTTTATCGATCGCCTGACGCTCCCCGGAGACACTGTCTATGATCCATTCATGGGCCGGGGCACCACACCTGTTCAAGCTGCACTGCGAGGCCGAATAGGCGCTGGCAATGACATAAACCCGCTCAGCGTGTTGCTCACCCGCCCTCGCATCAGCCCCCCGTCGCTCGCGGCGGTACTTTCGCGGCTGAACCTACTGGACCTCGAAGTTCAGGCCATCGAACACGAAGAACTGCTCGTATTTTATCACCCGGAAACGCTTGCGAAGATTGAGGCGTTGCGGCGCTACTTCCTGAGACGCGAGGCGACCGCGACGCTCGACACTGTCGATGACTGGTTGCGCATGATCGCGATCAACCGACTCACCGGCCACAGCAGCGGTTTCTTCTCCGTATATAGTTTGCCGCCAAACCAGGCCGCCTCCGTCGAAGGGCAGCGCAAGATCAACGCGAAGCGCAATCAGGTGCCGCCGCGCCGAAATGTGAAAGATATCATTCTCAAAAAGTCGCGCACATTGTTCCGCGATGCCTTGCCGCCCGGCGGCCGGTCAATTCTGCTGACGGGCGACGCTACCGGCGTTAACCTTGCGGACGCCTCGGTTGATCTGGTGGTAACCTCGCCGCCCTTCCTCGACATAGTGCAATATGCGTCAGACAACTGGCTTCGTTGCTGGTTTGCTGGCATCGAGACAAACCGAATTGCTGTCGCTATGCACAGGAAGCCAGCCGACTGGGCCGAATTCACGCGTCTGGTTTTGTCTGATCTTGCGCGCGTAACGAAGCCGGGAGGCCATGTCGCATATGAAGTTGGCGAGGTGCGGAACGGTAAGATCGAGTTGGACCAACTTGTCCTGGAGGCTGCACGCTCGCTACCATTTGATCCTGTCGGCGTTGTCGTCAACGTGCAGGAATTTACCAAAACGGCTAATTGTTGGGGCGTTTCAAACAACGATAAGGGCAC